>NC_006138.1:817500-820000 GCF_000025945.1 Desulfotalea psychrophila LSv54
AAGGATGTGGAATTGTACATACAACCAGGAGGTTGGCTTAGAAGCAGCAACCCTTTAAAGAAAGCGTAATAGCTCACTGGTCTAATGATACCGCGCCGAAAATTTAACGGGGCTAAGCGTAGTACCGAAGCTACGGATTGAATATAATTCAATGGTAGGAGAACATTGTGGCCGCCTGAGAAGGTACACCGGAAGGAGTGCTGGAGGTTCCACAAGAGCTTATGTTGACACGAGTAGCGAAAATGAGGGCGAGAAACCCTCACGCCGAAAGCCTAAGGTTTCCTGTAGTCAAGTTAATCTGCTCAGGGTTAGTCGGTCCCTAAGGCGAGGCCGAGAGGCGTAGTCGATGGGAAATAGGTTAATATTCCTATACCAGTATCATAATGTTATGGTAAGGGGGGACGGAGAAGGTAAGACCATCCGGGCGCTGGTTGTCCCGGTTTAAGCATGTAGGCGGAGGACTTTGGCAAATCCGGGTCCTTGTTAACGCTGAGGTGTGATGACGATGCCCTTTGGGCAATAAAGTGGTTGGTTCCATGCTTCCAGGAAAAGCCTCGTATCTAGTTATGATATTGACCGTACCGTAAACCGACACAGGTAGGCAGGTAGAGAATACCAAGGCGCTTGAGAGAACTCTGGTTAAGGAACTCGGCAAAATAGCACCGTAACTTCGGGAGAAGGTGTGCCAGCAAGGTATAGTTATTTACTAACGAAGCCTAGTCTGGTTGCAGTGAAATGGGGGGAGCGACTGTTTACTAAAAACACAGGACTCTGCGAAGTCGAAAGACGAAGTATAGGGTCTGACGCCTGCCCGGTGCCGGAAGGTTAAGGGGACTTGTTAGCGTAAGCGAAGCAATGAACCGAAGCCCCGGTAAACGGCGGCCGTAACTATAACGGTCCTAAGGTAGCGAAATTCCTTGTCGGGTAAGTTCCGACCTGCACGAATGGCGTAACGATTTCCCCACTGTCTCAACCAGAGACTCAGCGAAACTGTAGTACCGGTGAAGATGCCGGTTACCCGCAACAAGACAGAAAGACCCCGTGAACCTTTACTATAGCTTGGCATTGGTTTTAGAGGTAACATGTGTAGGATAGGTGGGAGGCTTTGAAGCATGCACGCTAGTGTGTGTGGAGCTAACCTTGAAATACCACCCTTGTTATCTTTGAAATCTAACCGCGATCCGTTACCCGGATCCGGGACATTGTCTGGTGGGTAGTTTGACTGGGGCGGTCGCCTCCTAAAGAGTAACGGAGGCGCGCGATGGTTCCCTCAGGCTGATTGGAAACCAGCCGTAGAGTGTAAAGGCATAAGGGAGCTTGACTGCGAGACAGACATGTCGAGCAGGTACGAAAGTAGGTCTTAGTGATCCGGCGATTCCGCATGGAAGGGTCGTCGCTCAACGGATAAAAGGTACTCCGGGGATAACAGGCTTATCTCCCCCAAGAGTCCATATCGACGGGGAGGTTTGGCACCTCGATGTCGGCTCATCACATCCTGGGGCTGAAGCAGGTCCCAAGGGTTTGGCTGTTCGCCAATTAAAGTGGTACGCGAGCTGGGTTTAAAACGTCGTGAGACAGTTTGGTCCTTATCTGTTGCGGGCGCAGGAAATTTGAGGAGATCTTCCCCTAGTACGAGAGGACCGGGGTGGACGAACCTATGGTGTACCAGTTGTTCCGCCAGGAGCATCGCTGGGTAGCTAAGTTCGGAAGGGATAACCGCTGAAAGCATCTAAGCGGGAAGCCTACTCCAAGATTAGATTTCCCATGATTTAAAATCATCTGAAGGCTCGTTGTAGACCACAACGTTGATAGGTCGGGTGTGGAAGAGTGGTAACACTTGGAGCTAACCGATACTAATAAGCCGTGCGGCTTATCCATATCCTTGATTATGCTATTAAGAAACTAACTGAATACTCTATATTTAATTAAGAACGCCGAATTTTTTCGGTGGCCATAGCGAAGAGGCTCCACCCGTTCCCATTCCGAACACGGAAGTTAAGCTCTTCAGCGCCGATGGTACTGCATGGGAGACTGTGTGGGAGAGTAGGTCGCCGCCGAATTTTTTATATATAAGCCCCAAGTTGATTAATTTCGACTTGGGGTTTTCTGTGTTTATGGGTATGAGAAAAATAGACACTGGAGCTGTAAGCCAAAAGCTGTCAGCAACAGTAAAAAATGCTTACCATAGAGAAAAGCATTAAAAATATTCACCATAACTTGTCTTGTTGGCAGGGGTAAGATCATCCGTTCCCATTCCCATTCCGAACACGAATGACGGAGTCTCCCTACGGTCGCTTACCTACTCTTCGCGCCGATGGTACTGCATGGGGGGTGTGGGAGAGTAGGTCGCCGCCGAATTTTATATATAAAAAGCCCCAAACTATTAATTTAGTTTGGGGTTTTTTTTTGCCCTAAATAACACCCCCACCCAACCTCCCCTAAATAAGCACAGCCTCCATCTCCCCCTCGTCAAGGTGGAGAGGCGTTCTAAGCACCTGCC
>NC_006139.1 GCF_000025945.1 Desulfotalea psychrophila LSv54
TTTTTATGATATTTGTTGGTTTTGTTTTTTAGAGAAGACAAATAAGGATTTTGAAAGAAGTTATTTTTTTCAGATAGTATGTTGGTTGAGTTGTTTTTGTGGGTGTTTAAGTTGTTTGTCGGTTTGGTTTCGAGCAAGGCGAAGGGGTTGATGTTTTTTAGATTGTTAATTTGTAGGGTATGTGTGAGTTTTTTTATAAGTGTGTGAGTTTTTTTATAAGTGTGTTGGTTTTTAGAAAGTTTGTTAGTTGAACTATTTTTTATGTAATAATTTTTTTTGGCTTTATTTTTTTATCGTCAAAGACGACAATTAAGAAAAAGAAAAGAATATGCGAAGTGTTATTGATGGTTGATTAATAAAAGAGAAGTAAGAAAAATATTCAAGTAATCACCGAACGGTGAGAAATGTATAAGGTAAGGTTGTCGATAGATAAAATTCCTTATTTCTATCCATTCCTTTCCAGTTTTATTAGGTTAAAAAATGGTTAAAAGAAGGTTAGCAAAAAAACAGGCGTCTTGGATACGCATTAATATTAAATAGTTAAGACATAATTTTTTTTTTTTCCGGTGGTTATCTTACACGTTTCCGGTGGTTATCTTACACGTTTCCGGTGGTTATCTTACACGAAGCGGTGGTTATCTTACACGAAGCGGTGGTTATCTTACACGAAGCGGTGGTTATCTTACATGCACTAGCGTATATTTGCGCTAGCACAAGTATTTAGAAAAACGTGCTTTTTCTTCCGGTGGTTATCTTACATGAAATCTCCTCTTTTTTTTCCACTTTTTATAAAAAAAAGCTGAATTTTATCCTATAAAAACTATTTAATGTCAACTAGTTAAGCAAAGCGGTGGTTATCTTACATGGGCCGGTGGTTATCTTACATGGCCGGTGGTTATTACTGCAAAACAGGCTAATTTGGCTGATTTTACAGTAAATAAATATTGTTTTTGGTAATTATATCGGCATGTTAATAAAAGCGGTGGTTATCTTACATGGTTAGGTCTAATTTTTACTTATTTTTTGAATTTTTTTTGTTTGTTATGCAAACTTCTTTTTTGTTTGTTATGCAAACTTCTTTTTTGTTTGTTATGCAAACTTCTTTTTTGTTTGTTATGCAAACTTCTTTTTTGTTTGTTATGCAAACTTCTTTTTTTAAGAAATGCCATTTTCTGTGTGGGTAATTCAAAGCGGTGGTTATCTTACACGGGGCGGTAGTGATGTTGTGTGGGCTGGTATCTTATGTGGAACGAGGCTTAATCACGCTATTACAGGCAGTTAAGGGATGATATCTAATCATCTATTACGAGTATTAAATAGGTGTTTGATATTAATGGGTTATCCAAAGCGGTGGTTATCTTACACGGAACGGTAGTGGTGTTGCGTGGGCTGGTGTTATCTTATGTGGAACGAGGCATAATCACGCTATGACAGGCAGTTAAGGGCTGATGTCTAACCATCTATTACGAGTGTCAAATAGGTATTTGATATTAATGGGTTATCCAAAGCGGTGGTTATCTTACACGGAACGGTAGTGGTGTTGCGTGGGCTGGTGTTATCTTATGTGGAACGAGGCATAATCACGATACCACAGGCAGTTAAGGGATGATGTCTAACCATCTATTACGAGTGTCAAATAGGTATTTGATATTAATGGGTTATTCAAAGCGGTGGTTATCTTACACGGGACAATAGTGGTGTTGCGTGGGCTGGTGGTTATCTTGCATGAAACAAGGCATAATCACGCTAGCACAGGCAGTTAAGGGATGATGTCTAACCATCTATTACGAGTATCAGATAGGTGTCTGATATTAATGGGTTATCCAAAGCGGTGGTTATCTTACACGGGACGGTAGTGATGTTGCGTGGGCTGGTTTATTTTACGTGGGACAAGACATAATTATGTAAGCCCAGGCAGTTAAGGGTTAACATCTGAAAATTCATTTGCGAGTATTAAGTAGGTATTTGATATTAATGAATTATCTAAAGCGGTGGTTATCTTACATACATATTTATCCATTAAGTCCGAGTAACTGTGACAATATCTGTTTTAGGGTTAACTTCCCACTTTGCTAAAAAGCCAGCTTTCTTTAATTCTTCTAAAGATTTCAGCAACTCTTTTTTGAAATTTCTTATACAAGTCATCTTAGACCCACAACCTTTCATCAGTGTTTCAATTTTGACAGGAAAGGGTTTTTGGTGGCTCTTATAATAACCGTGCAGCCATTTTGACAAAGCACTCTTAAAACTCATTCGCATATCCCATTCTAGCGTTGTATAGCTGTTTCGAGCGAACAGCCGTACAATCTCAGGCTCAAGCCATACCTGCCAAGTTTTGAGCCTCACAGAATCTTCTTCTGCCCCTTTTCTTATATAGTACTTTCTGATCAGAGATAAGTTTGAGACTTTATCTCCTCCATTTCTAGCGGAAACCTTTAAACCTGTTACCTTTAATCGCTCTATGACTTTTTCAAGTTTTGTGTAGTAATAGCCACTGACAGGCCAACCAACAATTTTGCAAAAATATCGAGGCGTAAATTCTATTGTGGGGCTGTCATCAATTGCTTTGTCAGATAGTATACAAAGAAAAATAAGTTGCAACCACACATCTTCATCATCCTGACGCAATTCTTCACCCGTATAAGTAATAGAAACATTATCACCAATTACAGGGATTACTTCATTTTTGAACAGTCTTCGAGGAATTTTTTTTGCTCCAACTGCAAACAACGCAGACCTGGTAAATTCATTAGGAACATGCCGATAGCTTTCTCCATAATTAGGCAAAAACAACTGAACAGGCTGTTTGGTCAGCTCATACTTAATATGATGTACGTCTTCTGAGGGTAAAGCTTTTCTTACAATTTCCCCAAACTGCTCTTCAAAATATTGAGCTTGAGCTTTTTCTAAAAATATTAGTGTTACACCACACAAATCATTTTCAGTACTACACTCAATAGTCAGTTCTTTACACCAAGAATCATAATCCCGCTTAGAGAGTTTTGCCCCAAGATCTCTCAAGACGACATTCAAATAATGACTCTTTTTCTCCTCAGCATTTTCAGCCATTTTTCCGCTCCTAGATTTTTTCATGGTAGGGAAAAAACTTTAACTTCTCTCACCGAAATCTTTTGGAACACGCTTAGCCCTAACAAGCTCCTTCAG
The DNA here is from genome assembly GCF_000025945.1 of Desulfotalea psychrophila LSv54. Lineage (GTDB taxonomy): Bacteria > Desulfobacterota > Desulfobulbia > Desulfobulbales > Desulfocapsaceae > Desulfotalea > Desulfotalea psychrophila. Next base: position 3,166 of record NC_006139.1, read on the forward strand.
GTAAGCATTTTTCATATCCTCGAACAGCACTTTTTCAGTCAGTTTTGGATCCAAACCCTCTCTGTTATCATTAAGATATTTTTGAATATCTTTAATGTCCTCAACAGTGCCACTAAATATATAAAAACTACGGGCTTTAACGTCCCATCTGCCCAACTTGGGAGTATTCTTCTTTGGCGACACCTTCTTATTTGGATCATCGGACTCTTCTAAATTCCCCTTTACAGACGTAATACCTGGGGGATCCCCTCCCAAACCTTTAATTCTTGATTTCTCAGGAATTATAACACCTTCATCAACTTCAGTTTGCTTTTTTCCCTTTGCGACCATTTTTACCTCTCTAAATTTATTTAGTTGTGTCAAAGAAAATATTCATCAAGTTTTGTATCACAACTGCACCACTCTGATTAGCTGTTTTGAATGATGTTTCCAATATAGTCTTGCCTTCATTCTGAGCTTGCCGGTAACAGGCTTTTTCAAATAATGCCCCTGCCACTGTATTATAGCCACCTCGTTGAATATAATCCGATGCGCCAGCCTCCTCTGCCTTTGTACCTACACGACACAAAGCAAGATACATTTTGGATTTATCTATACCCTTTGCTGCTAACTCGTGGAAAAGAAGCACCGCAGGGTCAAGATCATCACGACCAGCGCCACTGGCCTGGACAACTAGATCAGCCAAAGCACAAATTTCTAATGTCAACCTGGATCCACGGGGCGCACCATCAAGAATAACAATATCATAATCTTCTTGGTCAGCTAAAGCCTCTTCAACTGTTCGACAAGAAACAATATGATCCAGCAATGGTTCTACTGCGTTGCTCTTTCGCCTCTTATGCCAATCTACACATGTTGTTTGCTGAGTATCCATATCTGCGACCTTAACAGAGTAGCCCGCCTTCTTGAACACGACCGCAACAGCTCTAGCAAAAGTTGACTTGCCAACACCACCCTTCTGGCTAACAAATACAATTATTTTTTTCATCCAACCTCACCCTTATTTCCATAGTGTTTTAGAGTTCCGTCATAAATCCAACATAATCACTATATCCTCTGTTAAAAAAAAAACAATGTTTAAAACATATTTTATGTTTGTATTTATGTTTGTTATTTTGTTTTAGAGAAAAACAATTTTGTTGTTTGTTTCTAGGTCAGAGCTACTCTGGGAAAGGGACATAATGCTCCCGCCTATTACGCCGGCAAAAGCTAGACTGATCCTCCCCTGATATTGTGAAGTCCATATTAACTCGTTATAATACGAGGGACAGGAGGTTTACATGGTTATGCAAAGACGTAGAAAATATGATTGGGCTCAAAGAAAACTCATATAATCAGGCGTTCAACCCGTTTCGCTACGCTACACGGACTCGCTGAAGCTCAGCCAGTTATGTCCACGTTAGCCTGACTAAATTTCAAAACATTATCTAATCAGGTGTTATATGCGCAAACTTATGGGTTATCTTGCCCAATTCGCATCATTCTCAAAGCAAGGCGAGCTACTATGCACCCAAAGTCTAACGTACCTCCTTATGAACATGGAGGCGCAATGTATTTTTACTTCGTTTCTTGGCGCGGCTGTAGGTTCAACAATTCCAGAAACACTGACTTGGCGTACTGAACATTGCCAGAGCGATGGCGCCCGTCCAGATGTCGAAGGCTGTCGCGCGGACGGTGTACCCGTTGTTAAAATTGAGGGTAAAATTGGCGCCGCATTTGGCGAAAGACAGCTAACATCCTATATGAAAGAGCTGTGCGGGCTCAATTGCCCAGGCAACTTGATTCTTCTTGTCCCTCGTAACCGGCATGAAGAGGCTACTAACCACGCTGTATGCGAGTTCGCACTCAAAGGTGAGGGGCCTTGGCAAGTTAAAAACGTAAGCCTTACTGTCATTACTTGGGAGGACCTACTCCAAAACTTGGGCACCGTCGTTGGTCAGAGTTTCCAAGAAGACCTTGCGCAGTTACACGCACTATATCGTGCCCTCAACGGTGACGACATGGAACCCTTGACCACCGATGAACAGGTTTTGTTGTGGCGAGAGCAGGAGGCATGGTGGGCAAAACTTGTAGATATCACTACCCGGCGATTTACATTGCCGGGTGGCTCGCTCCTCCCGTTAGGGTTAGAAAATGCTGTGGCACCTTACTATCGCAGATACATTTGCAGGAACATCCTTGGTGTTGAATCGTGTTATAGTGTGGGGACGCGCGATCCATTTCAAAACCACCACACGCCGCTTTGGCTGCGTTTTCATAGGAATACTGGCCACTTTCAGGTGATCACCCAGCAGCTAGAGCACTCACCGCTTGTGTCGGAGATCGTGCGTAGTGGCAAGGATATTTGGTATCCACTAGAAGTGCCCTACAACGCGGAGCGTGAGGTGATGGTTGAATCGTTGGTGTCACAAATAAGACGCATCGTTAACGTAGCCTATCAGTTCACCACACAAGAACCACCCCGATACAGTAATTTGTTGAGCAAAATGATATTTTCTGAGGAAATCAAATCTTTTATTGAGTGTAAGGACTGGACATTTGCTAAGACAATGCCGCAGTGGCCACATGAGTATTTGGTACGTGACAGAGTCGACAGCCGGCTTTTTGAACTGGTGGTTAAACACCTTCGCAAGAACGGTTACCAAGGATATTTTTACGAGCGACCGATTACGTATTACGAGGAAAGCGGCTGGGTGTACTGGACAATGGGTGCGCCGATCGCTGAAACTGTTATCATTAATAGATGCCGAACAGAGGATTCGTATGAATCTCGCGCAGCAGCGGGAACCCTTCCGAAATAAAGTTATGCTCTAGGCTGGGTAGTGATGCCAAAATGTGGAAGGACTTAGTCCTAAGACAATCGGATTTTCAAAAAGCACCGAGCTACATGTCATCGGTACTTTTATCGAGCGATAATTTTACTAACGACCCGATAACGTCCACGATTGGACATCAAACATCAAGTAGGGTGAGGTGAGCACATACAATGCTCACCTCATCCCTCTCACAGAACCGTACGTACGGGCCTCGTATACGGCTCCTGTTTACTTATATCCCTATCTGGAACAAGAATTCCGGTTTTCACAGCTGATACATCAAACAGCCAAAGCTCTTTGTGTAAATAACAGTTCGGCAGTGCATAATGGGCAAGAGGACAAGCAGAATTCGCCCATGAGTTCATCTTAATAAATTTGAACTCTCCCTTATACCCTAGTTGGCGTAATCGTCGGTGTAACTTACCGGCCTTCTTCCAGAGCTTTAGCTGGATTGCACGGAGACGTCTCCGTAACCAACTAGACACAGCCTTTAACACGTTTTTACAATTCGCTATCCTAAAATAGAAAGCAAAACCGCGTAGAATAGGATTCAAGTCATCAATGACTGCTTCCAAATTCTTTCCACTATTTCGCCGAGTCAAAGCCTTCACCTTCTCCTTGAACGACCCAATTTTCCCCTTTTGGATGCGAGTGTACTTAGAGTGTATTGATACACCAAGGAAAGCCACTCCACTCCAACTATGGCAAATATGAGTCTTTTCGCGGTTTACAGTGAGTAACAACCCTTTCTCAAGGAAACAGCTTGCCTGTAAAAGTGCGTTTTTGGCTGCGCTTTTCGAACTGCACAAAATCAGGATATCATCGGCATAGCGCACTATCCTATGACCTCGTTTTTTCATAAACTGATCAAACTGATCAAGATAGATATTGGCAATTAGCGGACTAATCACACCGCCCTGCGGACTACCGACTTCGCTTGCCTGCCATCCTTCGTCTGTCATTACTCCACTTTTCAAGATTTTCTTGAGCAACCCTAATATTGACCCATCCTTGATTCGCCTCGATAGAGAAGACAAAATCAAATCGTGATCCAAGGTGTCAAAACATTTCGACAGATCCATATCCACAACCCACTTCCTATCATACTTCCGTATAAACATCGTCGCTTTAGTAATCGCCTGATGGCAACTTCGCCCCGGACGATAGCCGTAGCTTGATGGATGAAAGTCGGGATCAAATATCGGCTGTAGAATATCCAGCAGAGCCTGCTGTACTACACGGTCACGGACTGCAGGAATTCCGAGCAACCTTATTCCACCATTTTCTTTGGGAATTTCCACCCTACGAACAGGTTGAGGCTGGTAGCTCTTCTCGCGCAATTCCGTCAGAAGCCGATCAAGATTGACATCAAGGGATTCAGCAAAATCTTTGACGGACTGACCGTCTATACCGGCAGCTCCATTCGCAGACTTTACCTTAAAAAATGCTGAGCGCAATGCACTTCGGCTCAACAGCCTCCCATATAAACTATACCAAATCTTTGCCATTTTCTGCCTTGCGGCCTCTATCTCCTACAGTTCCTTTTAGACACCGATTCTTCACGTGAGCAGTCTCGCCTTCTAGCCCTTCGGCAATGTACGATCCCACATTCACGTTACTCCGATGAGCGGCCAAAATCAGCAGACTACCTGTCACAGTCAACCACCGAGAAAGTGCCCTGTTCTATCGAACAACTTGTGCTCTGCCTAAAAGTCTTGCAGGTTTTCAAGGTCTCTTTAAATAAACTTCACCCCTTCGCAACTGATATGGCTTTTGGCACATAACAGTCCCTGACCACCAAAGGCCAGATCGTCCTGGTTTTACCCTCCACACTGTTACTAGCTTTCACAGGCCTGGACTTAATAACTACTACGGGATCATCTGCCATCTCACAGAACTTCACTTCTGCTCAGGTCACCCCTTGCCTTCGGCTATCCTTTAAAAATATAGGAATTCTATAAGACTTCCCCGGTTAAGGCGAACTCCCTGTGAGCAATCGCATCCTCAAGCACGATACGGGATTGACCAAGTATTGGGCTTCACGCTATTTCGGACGTTTACCCTCCCGCATCGCCGAATCAGGTTCGCTTTCGCTATGTACCACTCACTTCCTATCGCTTCCTTCAGACCCTGCCGTTACCAGCAACGCCCTTGCGATTCGGATTGTCTTCCCCTTGGTCGGGGTGACGCCTGCTTATCGCAGGCTGGGTTTGCCCGCCATGCCGGGCAAACAAAAAAAGGGTCTTAGAGAAAAAATTCTCTAAGACCCTTTGCAATGGTGGTGGAGGTAAGCGGGATCAAACCGCTGACCTCTTGACTGTCGGGTATTTGGAATTGTTGCGTAAATTTGTTTTAAGTCGATGCCGTAACTTGCAAAATTGCACTTTTCCCAGGATGAATCTATTTTTCCCGTAATACCCTCCCTCGTTTGCCACATTCTCCACTCCTGTAGGCCACTTTCAATTATAAAACAGTGTTCTAGAGATCTCTTGCCAGTTTCTTTTATCACCTATAATGAGACTTTTCGGCTAGGGGCACTTGAACGGTGAAGTTTTTTGGTCTCTTGTTCTGATAGTTTGGATTGTGATTTTGGCTGATTATGGATCACTTGAAATTCTTTTATTTTAGGAGCATACTGGTTTTGCAACAAAGAATATTGGGGATGCTTGATGGGGTGTGGGATGCGTACTGTCTTGCGAGAGGCTATGGGTGGAGGTTTCCGCAACCTACTTGTTAGGTAACGAAATAAATAATATAATTTAAAATGAAAAGCTTACCAAATATTTCCAAAGAATTATTTAGAAAATATATAGAATATGCTTCAAGTGATGAGGCTCTAGCGGTTCTCTTTGTAAAAAAGGAATTGAAAAAGTCTGCTGGCCATTGGATAGATATTGTGGATTATGAGTCTTACCACGATATTTGTTACGAAGATTTGGAGTTTAAATCTGTTGTATGCGGTCTTTTCAAAAGAGCAATCAAACCAAACTATCCACCGAAAAACCATTTTGTTGTAAACGGTAAATTTGATGAAGATATTTACTATAAATCAATACGAGCTATAACTTGGGAAACAGCACAGAAAGACATCCGGCAACAAAAAACAAGGGTGTCAAGGGAGTCAATTATGAAATACGAGGTGTGAAATACAATAAAAATCGCGGAAAATTCATTAAACAACCGCCATGGCTGGATAGTCCTGCTTGGAAAGACGTAGATATTCATTCGTTGAGGGGTGCCGATCGTGCTTATGTGCAGCAGTTTTTCGCGCCACCAGACTGGCGTTATGAAATCAAATATATAAAAAGGTTATCTAACGCTGGATTCAAGTAATAAGTGCAACACTCCTGTCAGTAAGTACTCACATAGTAAAGCAGTAGGGTGTAGAGAGTAGGAAGGCGAAACTTAGGCTGGCTTAGGGCGCAGAACCCCTATCGTTTGTTTGGCGTGCGAGGAAGATTTGCAGAGAGGGTGAGAAGATCCAGATAAAACCTTTATTCTCAAACACGACCGGACATTGACCGGAAACAAAAAAAGGCACTTACAGGAAAATCCCATAAGTGCCTTTGCAATGGTGGTGGAGGTAAGCGGGATCGAACCGCTGACCTCTTGACTGCCAGTCAACAAACCTTACTCATATGTTCAGTCATCTTCAGTCTCTGACTGATTTAGAGCAAAATTCCCCTTTGCGAGAATTTTGGGGTGAGGTGGTGGGATGGAGTCCCAGTGACCTGGTGCCTCCATTATGATGATCTTGACCCTGTCACACAGGGCTGTTGTCTATCTTGCCACTAGAGGGCATCACGGCCGTGCCACTGGCCTGAGCAACTACATTCGCCAAAGCACAAGGTTCTAATGTCAAGTTGGATCCACGAGCGCACCATCAATATCATAATCATCTGGTCTACCAGGGCCCCTTCAACAGCCAAACAAAGAACAACATGATCTAATGATGGGGTATTCCATTCTTATGCCAGTCTACACATGTTGTCTGCTGAACATCCATGTCCGCATTCCTAACACTGTGCCCAGCCTTTTTAAAAAAATTAAGAGTTTTATTTGCAAACATAATCACAAACATATTTTTTGTTTGAATATATGTTTGAACATATGTTTGTCTTTTAGTTTGTAACTATGTTTGTTTTTCTAGCTTTCACATTTGTTACCGCTACAGATTTATGACAAAAAGTTCTACTCCAGGACTTGGATTAGAACAGTGATGCATTGCCAGTCGACATATTAAATATCTACTGCACAAGCGGGAAGCGGGGAGTTAATCAAGGTTTTGCCCAGACAATAACAGACATGAATGTTTCGGCAAAAAAGGACAAAGCCCACCAATGTGATCACCGGTGGGCTTTGGAAATTATTAACAAGGAAACTCACAGAAATAGGGGCCACTTCGAGCCGGCGCCAAACTAACAGCAAGCACCGATTAAGCAGCAACAAGAGGGTTAAGCGGGGTGCCAAGCACGAACGCCCCGCCACCTCTTTCTTATTGGAAATAACAAGACAACAGCTGGCTGGTATCCTTCAGAAATCACTAGGCAACTTCTTTTTTTTAATCAAATCCCGCTTGTAAACAGAGATCGCCTCATTATAGAAATTGCGCGCTATGATTTTTGGATCCAGGCCCTCTCGATTAGTATTTAGATGCTTCATGATCCTGCCAACCTCTTTCACTGTAATATTGTACAAACAAGCTGAATAATATTTACAATCCCAATCACTTAACTCTGCTTTTTCATCAACCACATTCTTCACCACAAAACCTCTTCTACATATTATTGCTGCCTACCGAAACGCTAAGGTCACCCAACAGCCCTCTAATCAATCCAAGCACAACAAGTCCAAACAAATAAACCAGAGCAAAAAAAACGAACTTCAATTGCCCATCATCCACAAAAAAACTAATTATCCCGCAACCCCAAAAACCAATCGTCGCCAAGCCAATTGCAAGGCTAAGAATAAAGTCTATTGGGGCCTTAAAAGCCACCAATAAATAACAAAATAACATCTTCACAATAAAGCCTCCATTACTTATAACTAATTGCATTTATTTACTACATGCAACCTCTTTTGTCTATTGTTTTATGATTTATTTTATAACTTATTTTAGGACTTCTTCTATAACATATTTTATGATTTTTCCCATGTCAGCTAACACAAAGAACCCCCGAAAAAATCGGGCCAAGAGAAGCTTTTTTAATGCCAGACACGACTGCAAATAGTACCTACTTTCAACAGACTATAAGCTACGTACCTAGTTTAACTAGGTTATATTATGCTTGCTGAATGCTATCCCCTCTTGTAGATTAGCCCGCCGTTAATGGTGAGTTTTTTGTGCCCTGCAAACTCACCCGAAAGCCTCGTTAGGAACCTAACAACAAAAGAGAATCACCTTACTCGGCACTAAAAACATCTTCCAACGCTATGCCCATAAAAGTGAAAAACTCAAAACTAAAACCACGAGGCACTTGTCGCATTGAACTTATGGCGGTCAAAGAAGAGGTCTTCAATCTTATTGAAATTGGATATTCCAAAAAAGCTATCCATGAATATCTGACGGAGCAAAAGCAAATAAGCATGTCCTTCACATCATTTGTTACCTTGATTCGCAATGTGGACAGCCCAAACCCTTTTTCTCGAAAGAAGAAAGCAACAAAGACAACAACTAAAAAAGATGTTGCCACCGACTCAAAAAATGAAGGGCCAATTATATGTAGCATACCACGTAAATCAACAATGCAACATTCTAACACTGCATATTCAAACGACTAAAAGGGAGACGATAACTAATGGCTATAATTAATTTGATCTTACAAGGTAAGGGTGGGGTAGGTAAAACTTTTGTTGCAAGCCTTATGGCACAATTTCTAAAGGAACAAGACACGCCTACATATTGTTTTGACTCCGACCCTGTGAATGCAAGTTTTGCTGCTTACCAAGGACTTGCTGTGGAGTTAGTAGATATTATGGACGGAGATAGTATCAACACCAGGCGTTTTGACTCTTTAATAGAAAAACTTGTTGAATTACCAGGAGACTGCCAAGCTATAATCGACAACGGCGCTTCAACATTTATTCCACTAGGATCTTATATCGCCGAAAATAATGTTCCTGATCTGTTAAAAGAATATGGGCATGAACTACGCCTGCACACTGTCGTAACTGGAGGGCAGGCAGAGGGCGACACCTTACAGGGCCTTCAAACCTTACTCTCTACTTTTGATAACAAAATAACCGTATGGGAGAACCCATTCTTCGGAAACATTGATTTTGCATCAAGCGACTTATTCAAAACAAACAAAAGCCGTTTTGAACGTCTTATACAAATACCAAAGCATAAGAAAGAAACATACGGCGCAGATATCGAAATGATGCTTGCAAAAAAACTAACTTTTGCTGAGGCGGTTAATGGCGAACATGCTTTTAACCTAATGGCACGCCAAAGAATTAAAATAGCTCACAAAGAACTTTTCAGCTTGCTTGAGCTAGCGGGACTCTAGATGGCTACGGCAAAGGAATCTACAGAGGTCGAGAACTTACAAGAAGACGAGTTCAAAGCTCTTAGCAAGGAAAAGGCCCGAAAGATTATTGCAGAGCAAAACAACCTAACCTTGTCTGAAGACGACCCAATCCTTGCACTTGTAACTCTTCATGGCGCTTTCATTGAAGACCACAAAGAACTTTTAAAAGGCGAAATTGAGACTATCAAAACAGCCCTCAGAAGCACCATAAGCGAATCGCTAGAGCATATCCAAATAGATTCAAAAAAAAAGGAAGCCAGCAGCGAAGCCACAAAAAAATATGATTTGAATAACATTCTTACAAGCTCTGCTATCAGTTTCACCTTTGGCTTGTTTTTGACTCTATTAATAATGAAATGACCATTACATGCTTGATTCCAATATTTTAAATAGCCTACGCCATAATATGGGCCAAACCATTATGGCTGCCCTGGACGATAACGATGTGATGGAGATAATGCTCAATGGTGATTCGACTCTATGGGTCGATACATTCAGCAGAGGCCAATATTGTACGGGCAAGGTCGATCCCATAAAAGCTAAGGGAATCATCAGCATGGTGGCCTCCCTCCTTGGAACCACAGTAACAAAAGACAGCCCAATAGTTGAAGGGGAGCTCCCCCTAGACGGATCTCGCTTTGAAGGTTTGTTCCCTCCTGTTGTTGAAAACCCTGTTTTCACGATAAGGAAAAAAGCTCTCAAAGTCTTCACCCTAGATGATTATGTCGACAACAATATAATGTCAGAAAAAGCCAGAGATCACATACATCAAGCTGTGGATTCAAAACAAAATATTTTAGTTGTTGGCGGCACTGGTTCAGGCAAAACAACTTTATGCAACGCTGTACTAGCTGAAATATCTACTAGATGCCCTGATGACAGGTTGATCATCATCGAAGACACAGCAGAGTTACAGTGCAAATGTAAAAATAAAGTCATTTTAAGAACAGCTCCTACGACAACTATGCAACATCTGCTGAAGGCTACCATGCGTCTTAGGCCAGACAGAATAATTGTTGGAGAAGTCAGAGGTGGCGAAGCTTTGGATTTACTTAAGGCATGGAACACAGGCCATCCGGGGGGCCTGTGTACGGTACATGCAAATGATAGCAAAGGAGGATTGATAAGAATTGAACAATTAATAGCAGAGGTATCAAAATCACCTATGCAGGTACTCATCAAAGAGGCTATCAACCTGGTTATTTTCATCAAGAAAACACCTCAAGGAAGAAAGGTCAAAGAGGTTGCTAAAGTTACCAATATTGCTGACGGAAACTATAACCTCGAATACATTATAAAAGATAACTAAAAGGCAAAAATGTTCTCATTAAACAAAACCACTTTATTCACATCAGTTAGCATACTTCTTCTTTTAATGGCTTGCCCAGCTTTTGCATCAGAAATTGTCGAATTTTCATCACCAATAGAAAAAGTTATGGGTACTATCACGGGCCCCACTGGAAAACTAATATCAATCCTTATGATGGCTATATGTGGTGTTACATACTGGATCAGAAAAGATGATTTGGAAGGTGGTTTCAAGATGCTGCTAGGAGTTGTTTTTGCTATTTCGTTTATCGCTTTCGCAGGTTCAATCGTAGACAACGTCTTTTCAGGACAGTTTACAGCAGGGGCGCTTATATAAATGAGATGTGATATTCCCATCAGGCAGAGTCTCCATCGAGCAGACTTAACACTAGGCGCTGAATCTGACCTTGTTTTTTTTACAGCTTTGCTTTCTTTTCTGGTCGCTTTTTCTGGCCCGACAAAGCTGTCTGTTGCCAGTGGCATATTTTTTTGGATGTCGATGATAGTCCTTTTGCGGTTTATCGCTAAAAAAGACCCCATCATGTCTAAAATCTGGCGCAAGCATATAAATCAACAGAATTTTTACCCTGCAAAAACTTGCTTAACAGATAAGGCTCGCGCAATGTCATACAAAGACCACACAACAGTTAAAAACAAATCGTTTGCCAATCTTTTGCAATACTGCGCTTGCGTCGACGATGGCATTATCCTCAACAAGGATGGCTCATTTTTAGCTGGATGGGAATATCAATCAATCGATACTGCGAGTTCAACAAACAACGAACTCGCCAGCCTAACTGCGTTTTTCAATAATGGCGTTAAAACCCTCGGTGATGGCTGGACGATACACGTTGACGCAGTGAGAATAAAAGCCGACTTTTACCCTCCAAGGTCAGCAAGCCACTTCCCCGATCTCGTTACCGAGGCCATCGAGGAGGAGAGACGAGAAATTTTTGAAAGCGGGATACACTATGAGACTAAGCACGTTATTTTTGTTACCTACAAACCAAACCTAACAACTGAAAAACTCTCAAGTTTTGCGTATAAAAAACAACTCCAAGAAAAAGGCAACAAAGCGGGCAGGGAATCTTTAAAGGCCCTCTCCTTTTTCCAAAACGCTTTGAACGAAATTGAGGATGTTCTATCAACCGCAGTCCGTTTGACACGATTACTTGATTACACGACAGAAGACGAAACAGGCACAGAACACATCTATTCAAAACTACTGAGCCACATACAGTTCTCAGTCACAGGGGTTGAACAACCTATCAAATTACCAACCGTTCCGATGTACCTGGATACGACTATAGGTAGTCAAGATTTAGTCGGTGGCCTAGTTCCTAAAATTGGTGAGAACCACCTTGCTGTGATCGGAATCGATGGCTTCCCACAGGATAGCTATCCTATGATTTTTAACGTGTTAGACAGTTTATCTATATCATATCGGTTTAACTCTCGTTTCATCTGTATGGATCAGTATACCGCTCAAACAACACTCAACAAATATCGTGCAACCTGGGCGCAAAAGATCATCAATCCTTTGGATAAAATTTTCAACAAGGCCAACCCAAAGGTCAACCGTGACGCTAGTGTCATGGCGAGTGACACCGAAGAGGCTTTACACGACGAACAAGCAGGTTTTGTTTCTCACGGATTTTATTCTGCAAATATCATCATCAGCAACGAGAACCAGGAACAACTTGAAGACGCTTGCAGAGAAATCAGACGATCTTTACAGGGAATAGGTTTTGGGTGTAGGCGAGAAACAATTAACTGCCTGGAAGCGTGGCTCGGAAGCCATCCTGGCAACAGTTATTCAAACATTCGCCAAGTTTTAATCAATACCCTTAACTTGTCGCATCTACTGCCATTATCATCAATTTGGACAGGTCACACCTACAACCCTAGTCCATTTTTCCCTGTTAATTCGCCCCCCCTGCTATACGCAGCGACCAATGGTTCAACACCGTTCCGCCTAAATTTACACGTTGGTGATCTCGGTCATACGCTTATTTTTGGCCCTACTGGTAGCGGCAAATCCACCTTGTTATCAACTCTTTGCGCTCAATTCCGACGATACGCTAATTCCAATATTTTTATTTTTGACAAAGGGATGTCGATGTATCCATTGGTTAGTGCGGCAGAGGGCACCCACTACAATATTGGTGCAGATGATTCCACCCTGGCTTTTTGTCCATTACAACATGTCTCAACACCAGCAAGCGAAGCCTGGGCCTGTGAGTATATAGAACAGCTCGTCACCATGCAGGGGGTTACAGTAAAGCCAAACCACAGGATAGCTATACACGACGCTATACAACAAATTAGTAGCAGCCCTGAAAACATGCGTTCGTTGAGCAATCTTTTCCATTATATCCAGGAGCCAGAACTAAAAGAGGCTCTTGTACATTATACCAACAATGGCCCTATGGGCCGACTCCTGGACGCTGAAAGTGATAATATTTCTATGTCCAATTTCACGGTTTTCGAAATGGAAGAATTAATGAATATGGGGGAAGAAAATTTAATTCCCGTATTACTCTATCTCTTTCATTTAATTGAAAAGTCTTTTAAAGGGCAACCATCAATTTTGGTACTAGATGAAGCATGGATAATGTTTAGTCATCCTGTTTTTAGAAAAAAAATAAGGGAATGGCTAAAAGTTCTACGGAAGGCAAATTGTGCAGTAATTATGGCAACACAAAGTTTATCAGATGCCAAATCTTCTGGAATTATGGATGTTTTAAACGAATCTTGTCAGACAAAGATTTATTTACCTAATATCACCGCAACCAATGAAACAGAGGCTGCTATGTATTATGGATTAGGACTAAACACTAGACAAATAGAAATAATAGCAACGGCTCGGCCCAAAAGGGAATACTATATTGTTAGCCCTGAGGGGAGAAGATTGATAAACCTATCACTTGGCCCTGTTGCTCTTTCTTTTGCTGGAGCATCTAGCAAAGAAGATATAAAAGAGATAAAAGAATTAGAGAAAGAGCATGGTCATGTTTGGCCTAAAGCTTGGCTCAAAAAGAGAAATATATAACACCATGAAAAAAATATACTCATTATTAATTATAGTTTGTTTAATCACCACCATCATTGCCAAACAAGACGCAAAGGCTGGTATCCCTGTAACATGCATTAATTGCTCAAACATGTTTACCCAAATATTAGAATATGCAAATGACATAGAATCTTTGATGGAAGGCATAAAACGGTATGAGGAACTAGCCACACATACCACCCAAAATTATAATAAAATTTCGGGCGATATTAAACGTTATGAAAATATGTTGAAAAACACCAAAAGCTTACCTGACAATATGAATACCAAACTTGCAATAAAACTTAAATATCTCACAAATGATATCAAAAGTACTGGTGTTAGATACGCTGACTTTGCGGCTCTCCAGGATATTTTTTCCCAATTATACCCGGATTACCAAAGTGTTGCCAAATCAATTAACCCTAATTTGTCATCTAAATTAACAAGGAAGTACACAGAAGACCACTATGACACATGGGCCAAGGAAGCCCAAAGTGTTACAGGCAAAGCATTTAGCATGAGCGGTGATCAACTAAATGACTTGGTCGAGAGTGGGGGCTTTGAAGATGCTGTCAATGACTTAATCTCAACACCTGAAGGGCAAAAAGAGGCACTAGATGCATCCAACCAACTTGCCGCCATGCAACTGGAAGAGGCCAGGAATCTAAGGGCCTTACTAGCAGTAAGTATACAAGCACAACAACAGGTTGCCCAAAAGCAACAAGGCATTGAATACATCCAGGAACAACAGAGCAGAAATTTTTGGGAGACAAGGGAGCCAACCCAAACCCTGAACTTACCTCATGGCTGGTAATGATATCCAAAGCAATTCTTAATGAACTGCTTTGGATAACGGATCATGTTTTGTTGATAGCATTTTTTGCATAGCTCGTTCATTACCGCTAATATATTTACCATAAGATTTGGATACATCAATTATGTTATTATCTAATCGTTGCCCTTTGGCAATCAGCTCAGGGGTCAGTAAAAGCTTGCCATTAGCCACCCTAAGCTTCCCCGCCTCTTCGAAAATTTCATTAAAAAGAGCTAATTGTGTATCTACAACTTTAGAATATGCCCCTACACGATCACTTACCTCTTCTTCTGGTTTACAGCCTACCACACATAGTAAAAGAACAGAGAACAATGCTATTAATTTCAAATTATTCTTTAAAACCTTTCCCTTTTTATTAGTTTTAATATTGCTAACACCAACGTGCGTTCACGCTACTGACATCAACAACAGCCTAATTAATTTTATTCAGCAAACAGTTTCCATCTTCGCTACAAATGCAGAGATCGTTGGAAACAGAATGGAGATTTTGGCACTAGATATATTCCAACTTCTCTTACTAGCCGAGGTAATATGGCTTGGATTAAGAATGGCTTTAAAGATATCTGATTTTAAAGATACTGTTATTGAATTTGTTAAAGTCTTATTAGTCGCAAGCCTAGTTCTCTATATCATAAAAAACCATGCGGAATGGATCAACGCCCTATCTTACGGCTTAACTGCATCCTATGATGGCAGTCTTGCAAGCTCCACGTCACAATCTCCAGAAACAGTCGTTCTTAATGCTATTTTTATATATATAGAGGCGCTTTTGAATAAGTTACATATCACTAGCCCGATAGACGCAACTTTCATTTTACTTGGCGTATTGGTTATTGCTATCTGTGCTGCATTTATAACGGTAACAATCGTATGCATATTAATTGAAGCGTATTTTGTTTTAAATATTTCAGTTATTCTATTGGGCTTTGGTGCATTAAAATTTACACGCGAGTTTACCTGGAATTACCTTAAATACATTTTGTCAGTAGGGCTTAAACTGCTGACAATTAAAGTTTTAGCCAATTTCATAAGCTCATTCTTTGCAAGCGCCCACAACCCTCTCGCTGTGCCGGCAGGAGATATTGGCATACAGTATATGATCCATGCCATTATCTGCATGGTTGTCATAACAGGCATTTTCAAAACTATCCCCACGACTGTAGCTAGTTTTGTAACAAATGCAGGAATAGGTTCCAACCCAATCGGTGCTGTTGTTGCCACTGTGGCGGGTGTTGCAGCTACAGGAAAAATGGCTGGCGCTAGTTCCAAAAAAGCTGGGGCAGTTGCTGCAGCAGCAGGAATGGTGAGCGGGGGCGTTGGAACAGCGGCAATGGCAGCTGGAAAAATGGCTGCTACGGCCACTGTTGGTTCCAAAATGGCTGGTGCTGGTCAAGCTGCTGCGTCTTTAGGAAAAGGCATAAATAGTGCTGGTCAAGCAGCTAAGACAGCAGGATCAATAACAGGATCAGTACTCAAGGGAAATGCTGGTGAAGTAAAGAGCAAAGCATCTGAGATTATCAATAAGATGAAGAAATAAAAATATACTAGTTATTAAGAATTGAAGGGGAGCGTTAAACAATGTCAGAAAAAGGCACTATGTCGAATCCGTACTTAATTGGTCGTCAAGCATGGGCCGAGGAAAACGGATCAATTATCAATAGTCGTAACAACTGGCGATCCTGCGGCTTTATAGCACTTGCCCTCCTGTCTTTTAGTTTATTTATAAACTATTACCAAGCGACACAAGCAAAACTTATACCATACCTGCTAGAGGTAGATAAGGCTGGAAACATGTATGCAAGAGGTGTTGCCCATACATACACTAAATTACCCAGATCGGTTATTGAGGGCAGCATTATCTCCTTTATTACCGAATGGAGAACAGTCTCAGCAGACCTTGGTTTACAGAAAAAATATGTCCAACAAACCAATTACAGATCAGCAGGATCTGCAACAGGGATTTTGGGAGAATGGTATTCCGAGAACAACCCTTATAAACTAGCCGAAACCAATCTTGTCGATATTAAAATACAAGGTGTTCCGCTAGTTATTTCAAAAAACTCTTGGCAAATTGAATGGATCGAAACCACCAGAAATCATAATGGTGTTACTCAATATACAACCATTTACCAAGCCAACGTGCAAATACAACTAAAGGCACCAACCACCGAGAGAGAAGTTTTAAAAAACGCCACTGGTGTTTTCGTGACAAGTCTTTCTTGGACTAAAAAACTAAATCAATAAAAAAATAACATGAAAAAGATCACATCATTTTTAAGACAGATAGGGTGCTATAGTGTCCTGGCTACAGCTTTAACTTTCCACGTAACAGCTGCACTTGCTGTTACACCAGAACAAAAACAAACTCCAATAGCACAAGCTTCGACCACGGACGAAACAAAGCCCATAAGAATAGTGAGGATTCAAGCACCTGACACGATAAGTAATCGTTCCCTACCCAAATTTACAAGCCAGCGCTCTGCGACTCTAACATCTCAAGAAAAAGAGGCTCTTAGATTAGCCAAAAACTGGAACAGGAAAACATTAAAACCAATCATGAAAAATGGTGGTCGGGTTTCTTATGTCTACGGCGCAATCATCCCGACAATCATTTGCACGCCCTTTAAAATTGCAGATCTTGAGCTTGAAAAAGGGGAAATTGTAAACAACATTTTATTAGGTGACACAGCTAGATGGGACGCGGAGCTAGTACTAGCTGGCACAGGTGCAGATGCAACCCCACACATCACCTTTAAGGCCATAGACTCAGGTCTTGAGACATCAGCAATTATTGGAACTAACAGGCGAGCTTATCACTTAAACCTGAAATCAGATAAAAAAAAGCACACTCCATATTCAGGCTTTATTTATGCTAAACCAACCAAAAAAATTCTTGCCTCAATTCAACATAAACTGGAAGACAAAGTAGAACGCAACAAAACCGCCGAAGGTTTTGATATATCACAATTAGATTTTAAATATTCAATTGAAGGAAAAGCGTCTTGGCGACCTGTGCAGGTTTATAGCAATGGCCTTAAAACTTATATAAAAATGCCTAAAAGTATAAATCAAGTTGAATTGCCTGTTTTGATGGTTGCGACCCCAGAAGGAAATGGCCTCGTAAATTACAGAGTTAAAAATGATACATTCATTATTGACCAGCTATTTAAAAAAGCTGTGCTTATTGCAGGAGTTGGTAGCAAACAAGAAAAGGTTTCAATTAAACGAGGTGAAAAATAAATGGAATTGATTAAAAACAAAATTTGTGAAATATTATTCATCCTTTCTCTTTTGCTACTAACTAGTTGTGCAAAACAAGGCAACACTTCGTTTGCCCTCAGCAATTCTCCTTTTTATAATGTGATTATTGATCAGCTTAGTGAAACATATGTTCCTGCAAGAACAACCCTCTACTTTATTAAGTCAAAAAATAAACATTTTGCCGAAGCGCTGGAAGATTCGGCAAGAAAAGCTGGCTTCGGCATAAGTCAAACAGAAAAAGGGGCCATAAGCGTAAAATACATTATCGATAGAATAAATTCCAATAAAGAAGAAATCGAGGTTGGCTACATATTTATCGAAACATCAACAGGCTTGCGGTTTACTCGTAAATATGCCCATGAGGCAGGTTCTAACCTGTACACTCTCGACTATATATCAACTGAAGGGCAACTATAAATGAGTGACAACCCAACTGGCCTCAAGCCTACGCCACAAGGCACTTGGCTTAGTAAAAAACCACTTTTTTTTGCTGCTACTGTTGGAGCCATAATGCTTCTCATTATGCTGTACTCCATCAACGGAAACAAAAAAGTAGAGCGCGAGGCCGAGCAATCTGTAGTTACGATTGAAACAACAGAAGAGCAAACAAAAGCAGATTACGGGGTAGCGTCATTACCTACCCCACCAAACGAAGCGGGAACAATCAGGGCTGCTAAATCTACAGCTGCACCACTGTTACCAGCAAAACCGATAACCGTTATAACCCAGAGACAAAAAACACAGGTCGAAATTCAGCATGAAAAAGAACTGGCAAAAGTTAGAGAGTGGAAGATTACCAATCAACTCAAGGCACTTAATTCTCCGCTGATCGAGAAAAAAATAACAGGAAATGAATCAAATTTCAGCTCAACTCTTCCATCTACTCCATCGGCCTCGACCTCGGGTGGTGGCGGTGCTAATGCAAGATTTGACCAGTTAAAAAATCAGCTTGCGAAAGTGCAGAATGGTTCGGCAACACCTGCTCAACCACTAAAAAGCTCATCGGGTTTAACCTCAAAACCATCACAATGGACATCTCAGTATACGAGGGAGGCAGGAGCACAATTTGAGCTAAAAACAGGTACGGTAATCCCCGCCCTAATGCTCACTGGTATCAACTCGCAACTTGCCGGCGAAATTACGGGCCAGGTATCGCAAAATATTTACGACACGGCCACAGGCCAGTATCTCATAATCCCCCAGGGAACCAGGATTTCCGGCAACTACGCTTCCGATGTCCAGGTGGGCCAGGAACGACTTTTCGTCGTTTGGAAAAGACTCGTCTTCCCTGACGGCTCAAGCGTTACCCTCGACGGCTTACAGGGCGTTGACTATGCGGGATACACTGGACTTAAAGATCAAGTTGACAATCATTATGCCAAGATTTTTGGCAATGCCATTGTTATGTCGCTTATCACCGGGGGATCGGCATATGCCATTGATAGCCTAAATGATAATGGAAACAACGATGACCGTAATCGTCGCATCACTATACAGAGCGAGCTTGGAACAGCAGTAGCAACTCAACTCAGCCAAACGGGTTTGGCATTGTTACAGCGCAATATGAACATTGCGCCCACTATCAAGATTCGACCCGGGTACCGCTTTAATGTGATGGTTGTAAAAGACATGGTTTTCGATGAACCCTACGAGGGATGGAGATAGAGAAATGGAACTAGATAAATTTGCTGAGTGGGCCACGGTACGAGGAATGGCGCTGGAAGATTATATTCCCTTCCTTGTGGATGCTGCAAAAAAAGTTAAAGAGAACCTTGCTGCTTACCCAGAAAGCAGCGTGGAAATTGACCCTGATATAGCTGAATATTTAGAGATCGAAAACTGGGGCCAAGAGGTCACTCCTGAAGAAATGGACGCATACATGGGATCCACCCTTGATGCCAATCTCCATGAATCTGAAGGAGAAGACTAATGGTCAAAGAGAAAAAAGACTATCCTGCAGAATTTGCAGAATCAATCTTAAAGGCGATAAAGGAAGGCACTGCTCCGTGGCAAAAGCCCTGGGCACCTGTGCCAGTAGAGTTCCCCAAGAACCCTATTTCCCAGACCACCTACAAGGGGTCTAACATCCTTGGCCTTGTCATGCCAGGATACAATGATCCTCGATGGATGACCTATAAACAGGCCAAAGAACAAGATGCACAGGTGAGAAAGGGTGAAAAATCCACCAAAATCACCTTTTATAGTCCTTTTCGTTTAATAGACAAGCTTGACGAAAACAAAAAACCTCTTCTTAACGATGAAGGCAAGCCCATAAAAATCAAAATAAACAAACCTGTTTTGAATATTTTTAGTGTTTTTAACGCTACCCAGATAGAGGGGCTGAAGGAGTATAAACAAGATAGTCCGACGTGGAAGCCCGTAGAGCTTGCCGAAAAAATACTTAAAAACTCAGGGGCTAAAATTGTCCACTCAACAAGGGATAGGGCTTTTTATCGACCTGCAACGGATATAATCCAGCTGCCACCCAAGGAAAATTTTAAAACGTCCGAACAATACTATTCTGCTGCGATCCACGAGCTGGCGCACTGGACAATGGGCAAGGGACGAGTTGAACGAGAGGCAGGGCCTCAAGGCACAGAGGAGTATGCCAAAGAAGAGTTACGTGCCGAAATCGCGTCCTGGATGATCAACACAGAAATTGGGGTAGGTCACGACCCAACCAACCATAAGTCCTATACAGCTGGTTGGGCAAAGGCTATTGAAGATTCCCCACAAGAAATTTTTTCAGCTGCAAACGATGCTGAAAAAATAAAGGCTTTTATAATGGGCTTCAAGCTTGAACAGAAAGCCTCACTCGTTAAAGAAAGAACAATGGAAACAGAGAACAAAGCAGCTCCGAACCTCGAAACAAAATCAGCTCACTTGGCTCAAGAAAAAACATTTTTAAATGTTCCGTTTCGAGAGAAAAATCTTGCCAAAAAAGCTGGCGCTAAATGGGACTCCAAACAAAAGAGTTGGTTTGCCCCGGCAGGCACCGATCTGGCGCCACTGCAAAATTGGTTAAGCAACAACACCCCTCACCAACCAACTACTTCCACCCCGGAACAAGAGTTTGCTGACGCCCTAACAGAGGCTGGTTTTGATCTAAAAGGCACTCTGCCTGTAATGGACGGGAAAATGAAAAGAGCGAAGCTTTTTGACGGGAAGGCTGGCTCCCTCGACGGGGCCTATGTTGGTTATCTTGATAGCAGACCCGCGGGTTTCATCGAAAACCATAAAACTGGCGAGAAGAGAAATTGGAAATCTACAGGCCATGAAGTTTCGCCCCAGGAACGGCAAAACATAAAAGAGCGTGCCGTTAGACAAAAAAAAGAGAGGGAAGCCGAACGTGATGCAACCCATAAAAAGGTTGCTCAAAAAGCGGCCTATGTCTGGGGAAAATGCAGCCCCGCTCCATCCTCTCACCCATACCTTGAAAGAAAAAAAATAAGCGGTGAAGAACTAAAGATAACCAATACAAATAACCTGCTCATTCCCTTACAAAACACATCTGGAGAGATACAAACCCTTCAATTCATTTTACCCAATGGTGAAAAGAAGCTCCTTGCAGGAGGAAAACTTGAAGGTTCTTTCTGCAAAATAGGCCAAGAACACGAAAAAGAGAACGATCCTATTATGTTAGCTGAAGGCTATTCTACGGGTAAGAGCATTTCTACAGCAGCCCAAAAGCCATGTTATATTTGTTGCAGCTCGAACAACCTTGAGACCGTGGCTAAAGCCTTACACGCAAAGTTTCCAGATAAAGATATCGTGATTTATGCAGATAATGACCACGCTCAAGAAAAAGCCAAGGGTCTTAACCCTGGTATTGAAAAAGCAACAGCAGCAGCTAAGGCCGTGGGCGGTAAAGTGATCATTCCTAAATTTTCCAGCGAGGAAAAAGAACGGGGTTTTACAGATTTTAACGATTTAGCACAAGCCTGGGGAACAAAACATGTGGCCCGTAAAATACACTTGGTTTTAGCCAAAGAAGCGGAACTTGAAAGATGAAGATGCCTCAGTACGGTTTAAACCGCAAAACAAAAAGCAGTAGTTATAAATACATACCCTTAATCGTTGTTTGCTTATGGTTTTTTGCTTGCTCGTTTTACTGTACTCAACAAATAGCCCTCCTATACAATTATCACCCGTACCTGGGAGGGCATGTTTATAGCAATTTGTATCTCCCCTGGAGCTGTTTCTTGTGGTTACAAGATCCAGACCTGGACCACAACAGCATCATTAAAATCATTGATGATGGGTCATTGTATTTTGTTTTCCCATTGATACTAATGTTTTCTGTCCTGTTACTCACAGGCCGGCGTGGGAAAGGTCGTGGTGATCTACACGGAACCGCAAAATGGGCCAACAAAAAAGAGATAAAAAAGTCTGGCTTATTAGGTGGCAAAGGGGCCTATGTCGGCGGTTGGGAGGATAGAGATAGATCGACGATCTACCTTATGCACGACGGGCCAGAGCACATTCTGGCATTCGCTCCAACAAGATCAGGTAAAGGAGTTGGCCTTGTTTTACCTACCCTGTTGAGTTGGGAACACTCTGCTCTTATATTCGACATAAAAGGTGAAAATTATGCTCTTACGTCTGGATACAGAAAATCACTCGGGCAAAAAATTATCCGTTTTGAGCCTAATGATACCACCGGATCTACGGCAAAGTTTAACCCTCTCTCCGAAATACGTATAAACACTATTCACGCTACTGCGGATGCCCAGAACATCGCTAATATGATATGCGACCCTGAAGGCAAGGGACTAAGGGACTATTTTGACAGGGCTGCCGTGGCCTTTATGACGGGGCTAATCCTACATACCGTCGCCACAAACCAAGATGGATCGCTAGCCGACTCTGTCGCTTTTATCACCGATCCTCGATGGGCCGACGATGTAAAGGATCTCTTCTCTTTCATTATAGATGAAACTGACCATGCAAAAAAATTACTCGAGACCTACCCTGAGATGGCAGAGGACACAGCTGGCAAGCTAGAGAAGTCCATAAAATCCTACGCTGGGGAATGCCTCATAAAAGCATCAAAAGAATTATCAGGTGTTATCTCTACAGCAATATCTAATCTATCGCTGTTTAGAGATGTGATCGTTGCCGGCAACACATCTTCCTCTGATTTTTGTTTTGACGATATAATGGATGGCGAGACCCCGTCCTCTCTCTACTTGATCATACCTCCATCTGATATTGATAGATTACAACCACTCATACGTTTGTTTTTTAATATGTTTTTAAGGCGGATCACTGAAAGAATGGAGTTTGACCAGGGTAGATCCATTGACAGCCACAAGCACCGATTATTGATTATGTTTGATGAATTTACAAGTATAGGAAAACTAGAAATCACCCAAAAATCGTTAGCTTACATGGCAGGATACGGAATAAAATTTTATTTTATTGTCCAGGATATTAAGTAGCTGCACGCAGCATACTCTAAGGAAGAGGCCATCATGTCAAACTGCCACATTCGGATCGCTTACGCCCCCAATGGCATTGAGACAGCAAAAACTCTTTCGGAGATGCTTGGTAAAACCACAGTTGTACAAAAGAAAACATCCATATCGGGTAAAAGATCAGGCCGGCTGTCGAACGCCAGTATGAGTATCCAGGAGGTTGCCAGAGATCTACTTACAGCTGATGAGTGCATGAGACTACCCGCCCCACTCAAGGACAGTAAAGGCAATATTCTCGAATCGGGGCACATGCTCATCTTTGTTGCCGGCGCCAATCCTATCTACGGTAAACAAATCCTCTACTTTAAAGATCCTGTTTTTCTGGAACGGGCAAAATTACCAACTCCCGAAAATGACAGCTCATCAAAAAACCTTAGCGATATCTTCAATCAAAAACTCACCTGTGCCCAATGAAAAAACTTATCTTCTTCTGCCTTAGCATCCTCTTGATCATTTTTATAGGCAATGAATTTTGTTACATCAACATAACAAAATCACTACCTCTGGGAATATACAGAACGATTAAGAGCCCACCCACATACGGCTCCTGCGTAGTTTTCAAATTACCTGAAGACAACCCCATGGCAGAGCTTGCTATAAGAAGAGGATACGCAAAAGAAGACCAGCCCTTCCTGAAGAGGGTAGCTTACCTGGAAGGCGATTCTTACAACCTTCCTGAAACAGAGGAGTTTGATTCAAGGGGCCGAAAAATGGAACCCTTCAAACCGTCTTCTGGTTATGTAGCCAAGGGAATGATCGTGGTGCGGGGTGATTCTTCAACCAGTTTTGATTCAAGGTATTTTGGTCCCATCTATGCGAAAAACATCGAGGCGATAGTTAAGCCTCTTTTGACATGGTAACAAAACTATTTCTTTGATCTTGAGTGCAGACAAAGAAATGAACACTTCAAAAACAACTACAGAGAAAAAATGAAAAAATTTTTAGTTGCCCTTTTTGCTTTTTACTTACTATCCACAACCACAGCTCAGGCATTAACGACTGAGCAAACCCTTGCCTGTGAGGCTATAATGTGTCTCTCCACCGAAGAACGACCTGTAGAATGTGGGGCATCTGTTGCTCACTATTTTTCAATCCAGCGGGGGTTTCCAACGAAAACAACTAGGGCCAGGAAGGCTTTTTTAAATCAATGTCCAACTGCCAGTGAAACAGGAATGCCGACAATAGTTTCCTCCATCCTTGCAAATGCTAAGAAACTATAATCGCCAACAGTCATGTCATACATTAGGCTTGTTGACATAAAAAAGCCCTCCTTGGAACAGACCAAAGAGGGCAGAACAACAATCCAACCAAAAAATCTTGAAATATCACCAGTGGGATCATAAAACAGCAAACCCCAATTAATTGCTAATGTCAACAACAAGATAGCAAACTACAATAGTCAAAATTTCTTCCACAAGTAACAGAAAAAACGGCGCTGCAGGATGCCTTTTTCGCCCTGGTACTACCTCTCCATCTCTGAACCAAAATATCTTTTCATTCGACAGACAAACTGATTCCAGGTTCTCGCATTTTGATATTTTTCTCTTTGGTGTTGATAAAGGCTTCGTTGTTTCTCTTTTTTCAAATTCAACGAACTTTTTTTCCAAAGAAGCTTTTGAAAATTCACGCCCTAAGCTGCTGGCCTTGATGTGTTTTTGCTTTACCGATCCGATCACAACCGTTGCCTGCTAAACAGAGGGTCAGGCGTTCGAATCGCCTCGGGATAACCATACATATAAGGCACTTACGGCTCACGCTGTAAGTGCCTTTTTTGTTTGTGGTGGACAAATGGTGGACAGTGGGTTCCTAGTCCTCTTTTTTACCATGTCGCTCTGCTGTCTCAAGTTCATTTCTTCTCCAGCCCGACGCACTTCATACTTCAGCAATCCCTCAATCAGACGATACACAGCAATATAAATATTTTCATCTTTGGCGGTACTGCGACCAATAATATTTAACACCTTGCCAGGACGCTCATGTTTGAAGTGGGCAAGGTTTGCCAAGCTTCTGCGGTGACCGATGGTTGGCATCTCTTTTTCCCCGTAACGCCCGCTAAGAGGTTCTGTGAGCGACCTACATCATCTGGGTGCCCAAAAACCCCCTTCATATACAGATTATGCGCTATAACGGCATCTCTACCAGCAATATCCACCCCTCATTGACACCCCCTGATACTATTTTCTTCGACCTGCTGGCTTTCCTTTAAGAACCTGCCACTGGCACAACTCTTTCCTATGTTTGAATCCTTGCTAGCACCTGTGCCTCTCTTTTTTGCCATTGTCCAATGTTACTCTGCAGAATTTCCGCTAACTAATCATAGGCCTCCAACACGTACATCTAAGAATGCTTAATCATTGCTCATAACAAGGAAATAGTGTAAGGACAGAGGTGGAGCCCTCAATGCACCCACTTGTAAGGGGATAGCTGTGGGTGTTTAGATTGAAAGAAATTTGGATCATACGGAGGATATCCGGTTATCACTCGTTGTTGAATGAAAAAGCGTTGTCAAATTGTGTTTTGGAATGATATCAGGAAACCGGATAATAACTTGTTATTTGTGAATGCAAATTAAATAGAGGATGAGTATGTCAAATCAGCAATCTCTTAATCAATTTTTTACTCGTAAGTTTCTCCATGTTCCAAAATATCAGCGCAGTTACGCATGGGAAAAGCATAATGTCCGAGAATTATATGAAGATATTCAAGAATCGTATGAAACAAATTCTACTCATTATATCGGTACAGTTGTCTTAGCTAGAACAGAGAACAAAGATATCTTTAATATTGTTGATGGGCAACAACGTATTACAACAATAATCATGTTCATAAATGCGATAATTGATAGCCTTGAGGATGATCAAGATAAAGAATATTACAAACGGTTTTATATAAAATCAAAAGACCAATACAAATTAACACCATTAGAAAGAGATGTTGGTTTTTTCAACAGTATACTTGACGGAAATTGCTCAACAGATCCACATAGTAAGAGCCAACGATACTTACTCGATGCCTATACTGAAATAGTAAATATAATAGAACAATTAATAGACAAGCCAACAGAGTTCCTCAAAGCAATAGAGGACTTATACATTCTTGAATTCATTGAGAGCAACGAGTCTGACGCAATACGTATTTTTCAGACAGTTAATGATAGAGGTAAAGAATTATCACGCATGGACAAAATGAAAAGTCTGCTATTTTATTTTTCAAATAAATATTTAAATGAAAAGTATGATGATGAAATCAACAATACATTTGGAGAAATTTTTGAATTATATGATAACATCAAATTAATAGGTGAAGAGCAAAATATTAACATTATTAACTCAAGGCTTTTTACTGAAGATGACCTGCTAAGACAACATCATATTTGCTTCTCAGAAGAAAGTTACGACCCTACTGCTCAACAGGTGATGGATAATGTAAAGTTGACTCTAGTAAACTTTAGAAAAAGTGGTGAGACAAAAAAACTTGACAATTTCATAACAACGTACATTAAAAGTTTGCTTGAGTATATCCGCGCATTCAAAAGAGTTGTTTCTAGAACTCTCACAGATGAAAGATATTATAAATTATTTTCAATTCTTGGGTTGTCAGCTGTTTATTATCCGGTAATCACACAATTAGAAAACAGTGGGTTTCTTGGAATGAATTTACCGTCTAAATCGATCACCGTAGTGGAAATGGTTGAAATTATAGATGTTCGTGTATTCAAGGTACGCGATTATGCTGGTAAAAAACGTGTTGCAGAATTCGCATATAATTTAATTCATGAAAAATGGAAAATAGAGGACATCGAAGAACACTTATTATGGTTTAATTCTTTTGAAATCAGCAATGATAGATTCAAGGATTATCTATCAGACTATGACTACTATAAGCAAACAGGATTATTAAGGTTACTATTCCTTGATTATTGCGAAAGGTTAAATAAAAAGCAGTATTCACTGATTGAGTTACAAAAAATAATGGGCAATGATCCAACCATTGAGCATATTTTATCCCAAACGCCCAAATTTAAGCCTCGAAGTTTCGGGTTTAAAAACGGTGAAGATTTTGATGAATATAAAAATATGATCGGTAATTTATCTTTGCTTGAGAAAAAAATTAATAGTTCTATTAAAAATTCAGATTTATCAGACAAGGTAAATGGATATAGTAAGAGTAAATTCAAAATGACTCAACAATTAGCTACCCTATTATCTCAAACAAAATCGTTCAAAAAGAAAACCCTTAGAGAACGAAGTGTATTATTGGTTGAAGATTTTGCGACACGTTGGTGGGCATAAACTACATAACAAGTCAATACAGCGGAAAATCAGGGATTGGTCCTATCGAAATATCTTTGTTAATTTCGAATATGTTATTTCAAGACTGTTCATCCTGCCCCCTGTTTTCCACTGATTTCAAACGTTGCCGGGCCTTGTTGCATAAATCATGAGAGAAGGAAATCAGTTTCTCTCTGCTCCATTCCATATTAGCAAACAACCCCTCGAACAGACATCCCTCTTGTTCAAAGCCTTGATCGCAGCCCTACCTGCTTGAACACTCCCTGTACTTGGCTACGGTCACGCTGTCCCGATGGTGTCGTGCTGTACCAACTTTCAATCGCTTTCTTGTCCACCCAAAACGTCAACGCCGTTGTTTCAGCACTCTATTATATTCTGGCCAATTTTTGATCTTTCCCCTGCGCTCTCTCATAACTCTCCCAATGTTTTCTGTGTGTTACAAGAAAACATCATCGAGCAATGCTAGCAACTTCTATTTGTGCAACAAGGCCACTGGATATCAATCAAAAACGAGTGATAACCGGAAACTGGATATCACTACATGATCCAAATTCCTCACACTCTCTCTCATAGATCAATTTATGCCCTTGTACAGAGGGGAGTATCACAAGGGGATCGTGATGCTAATCTGTTGTTCATCCACTTCGCAGATAAGTTTTATGTCTGCAACGATTTGTTATGCGTATTACGCACCGGACACCTGAAGCCTGGCAATCTTCGCCCGTAGATTCTTTGCCAGTTCCTTTTTGCCCGTACCATAGTGCAGTTCGCGGTGACAATTGGGGCAAAGTGCTCACGTATGGTCTTGCCACCAACAGTAATACCTTCTAGAGCAACTTTAGTCTCTTTTAAGGTCAGGGTATTTCCTTCAATGGCGTTGGAGTTGTAGGTCCAGCGCAGAACAAGATCTTCGTGCAGGTTCGAGACTACCTCGGCAGGCAGAGGGCGATAGGAATCGAGGGTTTTTTTTTAATAATCCAGTTGTGTATAGTCGCTCATTGTTTTCTTTGACGTTAAATTATGGCAGTTTTACTGCCTTTACGGCGTTTTAAGTAGATTGCATGGTAACAGCAAGCTTGTCTCCCTGGCAATGTTTTTTGAATACAGGCGAGACTTGTTTGTTGCGGGGAGGGTCACTACATAATGGAGGGTAGAATTAGTACGAGATTGGCCCCACAAGGTTTTAATTGTCGTTAACTCTCTCTGTATATGTTTTTTAGTGAAAATCTTATTGCGTTCGCTTGAGCTCCGCATTGTCAGTAAGTCTCATGCTATCCTCCTAGTTCATGCACTTTAAAATTACGTACCAGCCATCACAAGCTGGCTTGCCATCCATATGGGGATCTGATCTGGGCAGTGACTCTATCAGCAATAGGATCGGTCAAAAAAATAAGATGCCTTTTTGTACTTGAAATCGTTAGGATTTGTTGATAGTATTGAAGGTATGTTAGGTTTTGCGTAGGAGGAACGGGTTGACGAAAACACGAAATAACAGTATCTTCCTTGACCTCTGCTTTTTTTTAGCATTCAATATAGAAAGGTTGTTATGTCTTTTAGAGATCAAAATATAACGATAGGGCAGATTGAAGATCACCTTCAATTATTGTCTAAAAAAGGTCAGACAAACAAATGTGTCAATAAGGGGCGAAACGTCCATTGCTCTTTTTTGGACGAGAATGGTTACGAAAAGTGCTTGTTGATTTTTTATCCTAAGAAATTTGGCATAACTACAATTCAATTTTCTTGTGGAAAGAACAAAGAATTATCTTGTGAAAAAGCAAAACAAATTATAAATAATTTTGACGTATCTTCTGCTAAATCTGTGAATTGCACTTTTAAAGGTCTTTTAGAAGAAGAATTTGGTATTTTTGAAGAATATGTAATAGAAGAATTACCAGATATATCTTCAAAAATACAAAAAGATGACAAAACAAAAAAAACAATATCTTACTCAGGAAAATACTCAGATACTGTCACCGTAACATTTTATAAAACAACGGGGACAACTCTTTTACAAGGTCGTCCTTTGCCTGCTTTTTTTGAAATAAAAGCACTGTTTGCAGGTATAGTGGAAAGTGAACAGCTGATTAGTAGTGATAAAGAAAATTTTAGTATTAAGGTTCCTGAAACAGGCTTTTTACCAAAATTAGAAGGGTACATGCCCAATGCATTTAGCTTTCTTGATGCAAAAATAAAAGATATTATCGTTCCCTCTTTATTTTTTGGGGAGATTGATTGTTGATCTTCCTGATTATACTTCATGGGTTTTCCCCGCCCTTAGAGGACTAGAAGGTTACATGAAGCAGTTATTGTTTAAATATTATCAAGATGATTTTTGTGCTAAAAGAATTGGGAAAATTTTCGAGACAAAAGATGGTGGCAGTACTTATTCTTTAAATTATGGTATTTCTGCAGGCATTGGTCGTAAAGAAGTTATTGTTGCCTTGGAGGAATCGTATAAATTTTGGAACGTTTACAGACACCCGTATTTTCATGTTGATGATGTAATACGCACATCAACGATTATTCCTACTAAAGAAGAAGCTATTTCTCTAAATGTAGAAATATTTGCGCTAATTGAAAGGACATACTCAGAAATAATAAGATGCTAATCTCTAATTACAAAATATATCATCAAGAACGCTTGAATAGTGTTGTTGTGTATTCAACGAGTAGCTATAGCCCTATGAATTCACTTGGTGCCCTTGAACGGGAGCTAGGTCAATTGGGGGCTCGCTGCGAAGTTGTGTTTGATTTATTGTTGTCTAATGGGAATGCGAAGGACAGATTTTATCGTATTGATTTTATGGGCAAGAGGTTTGATAGAAAATCTTTAGAAATACTAGAAAATCCTTCCCGAGAGCTTCAAAAAAAAGCGTTAGATTTTTATTCAACTAATCATGAGTTATTAGATAATTCTATTCTTTCGAAACCGTTAAAATTTTTAGTGAAAAAGAAAGCTCTTCGTATGAGGTAATGTATTAAATATTGTTTGAAACGTGCTCATATATCGCTAAACGCCAATCGATTAAATATGGCAAGCACTTAGTTAATAACAACGAGTCTTCGTTACATAAATCTGCTAGTAGATCAAATAAAGGATAACTTGCAGATTCTCTTCCGTGAAGCAATTTGTCAACAGTGTTCTGTGAGCGAGAACCTAGCTCAGAAAGCCAGATGTGCCACTCTGGAGAATGTTTCCAATAATTAGCTGCAGAATGAATAAGCTGTGCAACAGCGACACCATTTGAACTTTTTGGGCCTAATTCCCTCGCTAAACCTGCATCAAGTTTAATATCCATTAGAGTGTCAAATAAATATCTCTGCATAGCACAGAATCCTACACCTATAAAATATTCGCCTTTATCACACAAACACTCAACATCCTGAATGCCTGCTGAGTTTATTTTATTGGTTACGCTCAGGAGTGAAGTATCAATAGAGTTAAGTAGCTCTTCTAGATATGACATTTCAGCATCGGCAAACTCTATATTTTCTCCATTCCTAAATACGACAAACATGGACAGCCTCTTAATGCATAAAGGTTTATGATAACCGGCAGCGACTTGAAGTTTTTGGACAACACCGCAATTTATATTTTGTTTTTCAATTTTGCACAGACGCATTTTCCGTCCGGTTGATTAGTTTGTTAGCTGCGCTTTTTATGAAGGACAGAAAAAGCCTCTTTGTTTATTTTCCTATTGCCGAGTAAAGTGACTAATGCAGTAAAATTGAAACCTACAATAGGGGAAAGAAGTTGTCCCCTAAGCCCCCCTATCACTCCACTGATGTAGCTTTGATTGTTCTCATAGGCAGTATTAAATTCTAGACACTCAGCAACGTTTACTGATGCTACAAATTCTTGCAGTAGGTTTGGGGTGTTAGGGTCGATATAGGGTACAAATACCCACATTTTATCTGTAGTGCTGTTAAAAGATTCAATTGCTAGTTGTAGACTTTTGCTTGCTCCCCATTCACCCATGAGGAATGCAAAATGCTTACTTGCAATTCGGTGAGAACTGATTGTTAAAGCACTGAGCCTGTCTTGGGTTTTTATGAATTTCGGGAGGCCACCCATGATGTATTGAACTTTAAAAATAGTATCCTGGGTGGCCCCTTTTTTCTGTATTTCATTTATTGCTGTAATGATCGACGTAATAAAGATATTTGCATCTGTAAGTAGGGTGCCTGACTCTGAAAAAAACTCTTCGATTTCTGATGCAATGTTGAATTTCGCCTGAGCTTTCATTTGTTGCTTCCAGTTTGCAGTAGCAGTGTGGAAGGCAATTAAAAAGCCTGTAATCGTTAAAAGTGAAGAGGATACGGCAATTTTATATTCAGCAGGTAAAGCTATGGTCCAGTTTAGTAATTCTGAAGTTGTAAGCGGCTTGATTGTTGAAAAATAGTCAAGCGCCATATATGCAGTTACGAACGTAATGAAAATACCAAGAAGTGTTGAAAATAGGAATTTCCAAATAAATCCAGCAATAGTAATTGCATACAGAATTTTGGTCGATAACCATGGTGGCATTTTGATAAATCTTTGCAATTTAAAGCTCCATATTTTTGCAGTTAACGTCGCAAATAACCGACTGGCGGGAATGGCCGAAACCGATTAAAAAGTTAATAATGTTTGTAAAACCAGGGTGTTTCAAAAAGCGCCGCTGTAAGCCAGTCCGAGTTGATTTGCCTTGTTAGCGGTTCCGC
Source organism: Desulfotalea psychrophila LSv54 (assembly GCF_000025945.1). Taxonomy (GTDB): domain Bacteria; phylum Desulfobacterota; class Desulfobulbia; order Desulfobulbales; family Desulfocapsaceae; genus Desulfotalea; species Desulfotalea psychrophila. The sequence continues at coordinate 35,447 of NC_006139.1, forward strand.
AAATGAGTCCAAAAAATTCGAAATGGTGATAGCGACCAAGTATAAATAGAAGACGCAATTAGCGAATATAGGGGAATGCTGATTAGAACTATTACACAGTAACTTACCAAGTACGCATACCAACCTGAATTTTTCCACCAAAAATCAGGATTTTTCGTACTGGCTGGCATCCAACCTTCACCAAGAGAAATTACTATTGATATATGGATTGAATATAATAGTATTAAAAACAACAAAAATGAGACTATACAAAGAGCCAACTTGAATGATTTTGCAAAAATGGACATGGTAGCTTACGAAACACTTTGATCAGTTTCCTTATAAAGGCTCCAACTTACAACCCCTGTAACACCAAATATGGTCATAATTCCCAAGATGATTGATATTACATTAGCAAAGTTATCCATATAATTTTCCTAAGAGCGCTAACGGTCGTGATAAGTGGCGGCGACGCGAAGCTGCGTGACACACCGCAATTTGGTTTTGCTTTTCAATTTAAAGCAGATGTATTTACCGTCCGGTTGATTGCGTTGTTAGGCGTTTTCTTTTTCTTCTGGTAATGGAACGTCAGTTTCAAGGCCAGAAATTGTTGGTAGTTTTACACATTCAACAAGAGTTACCCCGGCATTTGTTATTTCTTTCCAGTTTTGTTTTGTTAGCGTAGCGTCTTTTGACTCACTTATTGCTCGATGGTTTCCTGCGCTCATATATGCGGTGCAAAATGCATTTCTTGCCTCTGGTTCTAAATAAAGACAGTTGTTACCCCACCATTCTTGACATTCCATAACTACCGCATCAATTTTCTCTTTATTCCAAACATGCAGAATAAGATTTCGCCATAGTGCATAGGCTTCTTGGTGGGCTTTCAATCTTTTTTCCAGCGCGGCCATTCTTAGTTGCTGCCGCCAACCAGCTTGTTCAAGAATGGCTTTATTTTGGTGTGAAATTTCTTCTAATTTTTGAAGATACTGAGTACGAACATTTTCAACTTGATGAGTAATTTCTCCAATATCTTCTTTGGTAGCTAAATTTTTTCCTTTTTCCGAAGAATATGATTTCAAAAAAAACACGAAGATGATCCCAAGAATTCCAAGAAGCTCAAATATATGAAAAACAATTTCACCTTGTGTCATTGTTGTACCTTTTTAAATTTGGATGCCTAATAAGTTATTATCCGGTTTCCTGATGTCATTCCAGGTAAACACAATTTGAAAACAATTTTTTTATCCATGGTACAGGTTTTTAACTGGGTATTACTACATGATCCAAATTCCTCGAATCTTCATAAATCAATTTACGGCTCTTGTTGTACAGAGAGGAGCGCCATATGAGAATCACTCGATACAATCCTCTATCATCCACAACACTAAAGCACCAGTAAGAGCATAAGGCAAGAAGAATTTATCATGAAATATCAGCACCTTCTTCGCTCCGTTTCGGAACGGCCAGTGAAACAGGTCGGGATGCAGGGCATGGGCTTGCAGGACAACATTCAGCACTTGAAAGAGGGCATTTTTAACAGGTTTTTTATGTCCAGGGATGGACGGTATGGCGCGGTGACAGGGATGCCAGGGAGCGGCTATGCCCATGACAGTGCGCAACCCAATATGGTGAAATGGTTGCGGCCGGGAGGGTGGCAACTGTCAATGGACACGAATGAATCCTTGAGACTCTTTTTTTCTCCCTTTTCTTGATATGAACCAGGAAAAATGCGAGCATTAAACATTGGTATGGAGTGCAAACGTCTCTGCCATACAGATATGCAATATAAAGGCAGTGTTAAGCACGACCCGATTCATCATAAAGCCGGCTGCAACTTCAGGGCTTAACACAACCTTTTCACAATTTCCGACCTATAGCCAGAGGCTTATTTGAGAGGTCTGAGCTTCTGATATGGTGCATTTTCAAGACATTACGCAGCCAGGCTAACCGCCAGCACCTGCGTTTGTATAATTGCCAGAGGAGCCAGAGCCGAACGGCTTGCCATCTTATCTGCATCGTAACCGAAATGAATAGCAATTGTTTCGGCGGCTGTCGAAAATGCTAAAAACCCAGATGAACTGAAAAGAAGCTGGCAACTATTGATTGATTCCAGTGATACCGGCAGACAGAGGTGAAGATGAAAGATGATTCCGGGCCTTGCAAAGCGATCACAAAGGCTGCCAATTCCTGGGCAGTGCAACCGAACCTCTTGGACTATGGCAAAACCTGTGACCAGTTTTCATGGGCAACAGCCCGTCGGGAATTGGACGGACTGCCGGAAAACAAGGGTTTGAACATCGCCCATGAGGCTGTAGACCGTCATGCCAATGGCCCGCGGGGTGACCGCCTGGCCATACGCTGGCTGGGCAAGGACGGCGGCGTTCGTGACTTCAGCTACTCAGACCTGAAGAGACAGAGCAACCGTTTTGCCAACGTGCTCAGGAAACTGGATATCGGCAGAGGAGAGCGGGTGTTCACCCTGGCAGGGCGGGTGCCCGAGCTATATTTCTCTGCCTTTGGCACCTGGAAGAACGGCAGCGTCTTCTGTCCACTGTTTTCCGCTTTTGGCTCGGAGCCAATCTATCAACGCCTGAGCAAGGGCGATGCCAAGGTCTTGGTAACCACCGAGCGGCTCTATAAACAGAAAGTCGCCGCTCTGCGCGAGCGACTGCCGCAGCTAAAACATATCCTGCTCATCGATGCGGCGCAAGATATCGGTGAAGGCCTCTGGTCGCTACCCAGACGTATGGAAGAGGCTGCGGACGCGTTTATCATTCCACCGACTGACCCGGAGGATATGGCGATTGTCCATTTTACCAGTGGTACCACGGGGATGCCGAAGGGTGCTGTTCATGTACACAATGCGGTGCTTACCCACTACCTGACCGGTAAGTACGTACTCGATTTTCACCCCGGAGATGTTTTCTGGTGCACCGCCGACCCGGGCTGGGTCTCCGGCACCTCCTACGGCATTATCGCCCCTCTCGTTCACGGCGTAACCAACATCATCGACGAAGCAGAGTTCGATGCCAAGCGCTGGTACCAGCTGCTGGAGGAGCAGCAGGTAAATATCTGGTACACAGCCCCCACAGCCATTCGGCGACTGATGCGCCTGGCCATCGATCCCACCAAACAATATGACCTGAGCCACCTGCGCTGCATCCATAGCGTCGGTGAACCGCTCAACCCCGAAGCCGTATCCTGGGGGCAGCAAAGTCTGGGCCTGCCGATCCATGACAACTGGTGGCAGACCGAAACAGGCGGCATTATGATCGCCAATTACCCAGCCGTAGACATCCGCCCTGGTTCTATGGGCTTACCGCTGCCGGGGATCGAGGCGGCGATCGTGCGGCGCGGCACCGGGGAAAGGGTCGAAGCAGTTACCGAACCGGGCACCCAGGGCGAACTGGCGTTGCGGCCCGGCTGGCCCTCCATGTTCCGTGCTTATCTTCATGAGGAGCAGCGCTACCGCAAATGCTTTGTCGGCGGCTGGTACATAACCGGTGATCTGGCTTATCGCGATGCGGACGGCTACTTCTGGTTTGTCGGCCGTGCCGATGACATTATCAACACCTCGGGCCATATGGTGGGACCGTTCGAAGTCGAAAGCGCGCTGATGGAGCATCCGGCGGTGACTGAAGCAGGCGTCATCGGCAAGCCCGAAGCATTGATTGGTGAGTTGGTCAAGGCCTTCGTCACCCTCAAGCCGGGCACAAAACCCAGCGAAGAGCTGCGTCTGGAACTCATCGGCTTCGCGCGCAAGAAGCTTGGCTCGGCGGTGGCTCCGAAAGAGATTGAATTCCGTAACAATCTGCCCAAGACCCGCAGCGGCAAGATCATGCGGCGGCTGCTCAAGGCGCGTGAGCTGGGGCTCGCCGAGGGCGACACATCGACACTGGAGGTAGACGAATGAAGGTAAAAGCAACAGGCGGCCCGGCAGGGGCCGGGGTTGATCCTGCGCATGCGCGACAGCTGCTGTACCAGATGGTGCGCATACGGCGTTTTGAAGAGAAGGCTGCTGAACTCTACACCAAGATGAAGATCCGCGGCTTTCTGCATCTCTATATTGGCGAAGAGGCGGTGGCCGCCGGCGTGAGCGCGGCGCTTGAACCGGAGGATGCCACAGTGGCCACCTACCGCGAACACGGCAACGCCTTGGCCCGTGGCATATCCGCCGGCGCCATCATGGCGGAAATGTACGGCAAACAGGAGGGCTGCAGCCGGGGCCGAGGCGGGTCGATGCACATATTTGACGACAAGACCCGGTTCTACGGCGGCAACGCCATCGTCGGCGGCGGCTTGCCACTGGCGGTGGGACTGGCCCTGGCTGACAAGATGCAGGGCAAAAAGCGTGTCACCTGCTGTTTCTTCGGTGACGGAGCCGTCTCCGAAGGGGAGTTTCACGAATCGATGAACCTGGCCGCCCTCTGGAACCTCCCGGTCCTTTTTATCTGCGAGAACAATCTTTATGCCATGGGCACCGCCTTGGAGCGGTCGCAGTCGGTCACCGATCTGACCCGTAAGGCGGTCAGCTACCGCATTGCCGCCTCAGCCGTGGACGGCATGGATGTACTTGCCGTTGAGGCGGCGGCCAATGAAGCTGTGAACGCTGTGCGCTCGGGACAAAAACCGTACTTTCTGGAGTGCCGCACCTACCGTTTCCGGGCCCATTCGATGTTTGATCCGGAACTCTATCGGTCCAAGGCCGAGGTCGAAAAATGGAAGAAGCGTTGCCCCATCAGTTCCTTCGTCAAACGCCTCAAGAAGCAGGACCTGCTGGACGATGGCGACGTGGAGGAACTGGAGCGGCAAGTTGCCAGGGAAATTGAAGAGGCGGTGGCTTTTGCCGAAAATGGTACCTGGGAGCCGGTGGAGGATCTGATGCGCTTTGTTTATTCGGAACGGGGGGCGGCATGAGCGAAAAAAGCATGGGGGGCGGCATGAGCGAAAAAAGCATGATTCAGACCACTTATCGAGAAGCTGTGCGGGCGGCGATGCGCGAAGCGATGCAACGGGACGAAAGAGTGTTTCTTTTGGGGGAGGATGTCGGCCGGTACGGTGGCTGCTTTGCGGTCAGCAAGGGGCTGCTCGAAGAGTTCGGCCCGGAGCGGATCATCGACACGCCCCTGTCGGAGTCGGCCTTCACCGGGGCCGGCATTGGGGCTGCCCTCGGCGGCATGCGTCCCATCGTGGAGATTATGACGGTCAACTTCAGCCTTTTGGCAGCCGATCAGATCATCAACAATGCCGCAACATTTCTGCATATGTCGGGCGGGCTGTTCAATGTTCCTCTGGTTATCCGCATGTCCACCGGCGGCGGCAAGCAGCTGGCGGCCCAGCACTCTCACAGCCTGGAGGGGTGGTATGCCCATATTCCCGGCATCAAGGTGTTGACCCCGGCAACCCTGGAGGATGCGCGAGGCATGCTCTGGACCGCCCTGGAAGACCCCGATCCGGTGCTCATCTTTGAACACCAGGGGTTGCTGAACATGGAGGGGCCGCTGGCGGCAGACGCAGGAGCCGTGGACATTGATAGGGCCTTGATACGCCGGCGAGGCCGTGACCTGACGATCATCACCTACGGCGCCAGCCTGTTCAAGGCTCTGGATGCGGCCGAAGCACTCGCCGGCGAAGGCATCGAGGCGGAAGTGATAGACCTGCGGACCCTGCGGCCGCTGGATGAGGAGACTTTCCTGTCCTCCATCGCAACTACGCACCGGGCACTGATCGTCGACGAAGGCTGGCGTAGCGGGGGAATTTCCGCAGAGATCAGTGCACGTATCATGGAAGGTGCCTTTTACGATCTGGATGCCCCCGTCGAGAGGATCTGTGGCGCCGAGGTGCCCATGCCCTACGCCAAACACATGGAGGAAGCTGCGATGCCGCAGGCTGAGACCATCGTCACAACCGCAAAAAGAATGGTAGGTTCCAATGACTGAGTTCCGCATGCCCAGCCTGGGGGCCGACATGAAAGAGGGGCGGCTGGTCGAATGGAAGGTCAAGCTGGGCGACCAGGTCAAACGCGGCGATATCATTGCCGAGGTGGAAACCGCAAAAGGGGTGATCGAGATCGAGGTGTTTACCGACGGCGTCATCGAGCAGATCCTGGTCCAGCGGGGCGAGAAGGTTCCCGTGGGCACTGTGCTGGCGACCATCCGTACTGCAGGGGAGCAGGGCAAGGTGCCGGGTGAAGCAGCGCCGCCAGAACCGGTGTTCAAGTACAAGGCCTGCCTGATCGCGGCGCACCGTGAGGAACCGGCGGCAGAACCGCCTCCGGCTGTGGCCACTGCAGCGGGCAAAAGGCTGAGAATCTCGCCTCTGGCACGCAAGCTGGCAGCTGAACTGGCTGTCGAGCTTAGCACGGTGCAGGGTACAGGGCAAGGCGGCGCCATCACCCACGCCGATATAAAACGTGCCGCAGCGACGAAAAAGGCATCCGCACCTCAGGTGCCATCTGCGCCAGGGGCCGCCATGCGGCAGGCCATTGCAACCGCAATGGCCCGGTCCAACCGCGAAATTCCTCATTACTACCTGGCCACCCGCATCGATATGAGCAATACCTTGCGCTGGCTGGAGGCAGAGAACAAGAAACGTTCTATCAAGGAGCGGATATTGCCTGTGGTGCCGCTGATCAAAGCCACCGCCCTGGCCCTGGCGAAGGTGCCGGAACTCAACGGCTACTGGGTCGACAATCGCCAACAGCCCGAGGAAGCGGTGCATATCGGCTTCGTTATCTCGCTTCGGCAGGGCGGCCTGGTGGCACCGGCCATTCACCATGCCGACCTCAAGAGCCTGCCCGAGCTGATGGAAGCCTTGTACGACCTGATTACCCGCGCCCGCAGCGGTCACCTGCGCAGCTCGGAGCTGACCGATGCTACCGTTACCATAACAAGCTTGGGGGACCTGGGTGTTGAGGTGGTTCATGGCGTCATCTATCCCCCCCAAATAGCGCTGGTCGGGTTCGGTAAAATCCTGGAGCAGCCTTGGGCCAAGGACGGTATGCTCGGCATTCGTCCCATCCTGACAGCCACTCTGGCCGCAGACCACCGTGCCACCGACGCCCATCGCGGGGCCCAGTTTCTGGAAGCCCTCAACCACCACCTGCAAAAGCCGGAAGAGTTATGACAGAAGAGCAAATCAAACAGACCATCCTCCGGGTCCTGCAGCCAATCACCCCCGAAGCCGATTTAGATGAGTTGGCTGCCGACGAGGACATGCAGGAGGCCCTGGACATCGACTCTTTTGATGTCCTCACTTTTTTCGTCAAGCTCTATGAAGAACTCGGGGTGGAAATTCCAGAGGAGGACTATGGACAGATCATTACCCTAAACGACCTCATCGGCTACCTCGCTGCCCGCATCGACTGAGGTTTGGCAGGCCGGCCTGCACCTTGCCAATGCCCGTAACCGATCCATAGCCTGTTTTCAGGTTTCAACAGCAGAGGTCAAGGATGGCCATGTTATTTATCGATAATTCCGGCATTACCGACCCGCGCCTCAACCTGGCTTTCGAAGAATATTGCCTGAGGAATCTTGATCCGCAGCATGACTACCTGCTGTTGTATATCAATGAGCCTGCTGTCATAATAGGAAGAAGCCAGAATGCGTTTCAGGAAATCGATCACGCATTCGTCAGACAGAAGGAGATTCATGTCGTTCGCAGGATTTCGGGAGGTGGCGCCGTCTACCATGACCACGGGAATCTGAATTTTAGCTTCATCACCAAATACGAAAAATCGAACATACTTAATTTCAAAAAAATCACCGCGCCGGTTATCAAGGCATTGCAGGGCCTGGGCGTTCCAGCAGAACTTTCCGAGAGAAACAATATCTTCGCTTTCGGCATGAAAATATCTGGAATGGCCCAATATTCAACGAAAAAGAGCATAGTCAGCCACGGAACACTGCTTTTTGATGTGGAGATGCAAGACTTGGCTCGCGCCCTGAAGGGGAAAGCGGAGCAGACTGACTCCAGGGGCGTACCATCCGTCAGAAGCAGGGTGACAAACATCTGCGAGCACCTTGTAGGCTACATGGATATGGACACTTTCAAGAACAGTATGCAGGATTCTATTTTTGCGCCGTACGGCGGCATGCGGGAAAAGAAACTGACCGACAAGGACTGGGAAAACATCCACCTGCTGTCCAAAGAGAAGTACCATGCCTGGGAATGGAACTATGGCAAATCCCCTGAATGCCGTATCCGCAGAACCGCCCGGTTGAATGACTGCCGGATTGACCTTGACCTAATGGTAAAGGGGGGGATTGTCAAAAACATCAAGATTTGTGGTGATAGTGCCTGTGGAAATGATATGGAAGGATTGGAAGCAGTGCTGACCGGTCGACGTTATGATATCGATGAATTCAAAAGGGCGCTATGTAGCGTCGATCTGCAGTGCTACTTCGGGCAACTGACGCCTGACAAGTTTGCGAACTGCCTTTGTGGCTGTTATCCGGAAGAATCTTGAGAGAAATACCAAGTCCACGACGATAGAGTGTTTATGTCTCTGGACCGGCACTTGACGCCGGGAAACACAGGGTCTGAATGGTTCCCTGGCGGTTAATTGGTGGGCAATGCTTTATAGGACTCAGTATACCCTATGTGGCAGGATAATTTTCGCCCTGGGACTACCTCTCCATCTCTGAACCAAAATATCGTTTCATTCGATAGACAAACTGGTTCCAGGTTTTCGCATTTTGATATTTTTCTCTTTGATGCTGATAAAGACTTCGTTGTTTCTCTCTTTTCTTCAAATAACGCTCATGCCTCGCACTATCTACACCTGCCTTACCAATCGCTTCGCCTTGATATTTCTCCTTTGTTTCATACTTTTCAGCTCTTTTTTCAAATTCACCGAACTTTTTTTCCAAAGAAGCTTTTGAAAATTCACGCCCCAAGCTACTGGCCTTGATGTGGTTTTGCTTTACCGATCCGATAGCAGAAATAACACAACCGTTGCCCCTTAACCTTATAGTTAAACCATAAATCGAGAACCCTTCCTGCAACTCCTGCCACGTTGTGGCCCTCTCTAAAATATCCCTTAAAGGCTCTTTACGATCTAACACATAGTTGAGCAACGACTGCTTCCCTGCATGAGCATCTACGTTCTGGGCCTTGCTGTTAGAAGCTTGTTCTCCTGCCTTTTCTTTTATCGACCCCACTATTTTCAAATTGTTTTCAATTTCTAGCTCTCTGCAAAGTTGAGTACATTTGATTTTATCCCAACCAGGGCTATTCTTTTTTTTCGTTAAAGGATCAATCATATTATAGGCAATATGAATATGCATATTGCTGGTATTATCATGAATTCCGCAGTGTCGCTGGTGTTCAGCAAAGCCAAGTATTTCAGCAAAATTTTGCTCAACTTTTTTAGAAAATTCTACATCTATTTTTTGTCGATCTTCTGGAGGAAATGAGATAATCAAGTGGTAGGTGTTCCCCTGGACGCGACGGTTAAAACTCTGTGTAACAACCACTTCATCAATCGCTAAATTATAATCATCTTCGATTGCTCCCCCGACAGTCCATGTTGCCAGACACTTTTCGCCATCGTTGTTGGCATCAGCGATGTAGTTTGCCAACTTGCGATAAGACCCCTTTGCGCCTTTAGCCTGCTCAATCTTACATATCATCTCAAGCTATCTTTCATCTTATTTATAATAGGGATTAATTTTTTTTGCGTCGATTCAATCTCTTTCAGTATCCTCCTTAACTCTATCGGATCAAAGTTAGTTGGGCTGTTGCCGCTCAAAGAAAATTTAAACAGCCCTCCAAGCCTCCCCAGATCCCCATTGACCTTCAAAAGATCCAGAAAAGATTGTCTTCCCTCCATAGAGTCAATTCTTTTACCCAATAAAGCCCTGCGGATAAACTCAGACTGCGTTAACCCCGTATAATCAACTTTCTTGACAATCAACTCATATTCCTGAAGGGTGACATGTGCCTTCAGAGTACGATTTCTAACCACTTTCTTTCCAACCATTTTAATTCCTCAATGGAGTGTAATTTACGTTGAGCCGAAGGCGAATAAGCCCCTCTCAGGATGAGCAAGAGGAAAGACCGGCAGACAAAGTGGGCCACTTTCCACATCTTGCCAGTTACCATCCACCGCCTTTGCTTGCTGGATGCTTGCTCGTTGCTTGCTGAATGCCGTTTATATATTCTTGCGCCCTGCCTTTGATTATGTCTTTAACCTCAATAAGACAGATATTTAAAGAGTAAATGTTCTTTAAATTGAAAAAAAAAGACCACTCATAAACAGCAATGAATAAGCAGTCAGCAAGCGACGAGCAAGCAATGGATAAGCAATCAGTAAGCATCCAGCAAGCAATTCACTTTTTATTAACAGAAATAGCCACTCTCTCCATTTAGAATGTTTATAGTTAGGTTTATCTACATTTCCCCTCTGCTAATTGCATTAAACGCAGGCTTTTTACATCAAATTTCACCACCCTAAAACATGTTTGCTTTTATGTTTGTTAAATTGTTTATTTATATGTTTATGTTTATGTTTTCTTGTTTGTTTGCTTTTCTTTATGAAAACGAGGTTACTTTTGTAGCTGAGACACCACCAAAAATAGTCCTCCACAAGACCTTTTTCCTGTGAAAAGAAAGTTTAACCATGTGGCCATACCTCCTTGCCTGAAAACTACTTTCTTGTTTTGTTTACAAACTTATTTTTTGTTTTAATCACAAACTACTTTTTTGTTTTATTACAGGTTTCTTTTTAAGTGACAAATCTTCTGCCACCCTCCCCAAAAAGGACCATTGTAAACTAAGTAATTTCTGCCTATGCCATCAAAAAAAGTGAGTTATCTTATAAAGAAATCGCGTTTTTCAAAGGAAAAATTGTAAGAGTCTTGCAAGAGGCTGGGGACAAATAGTTCCGCTAATCGTCGAAGATGATGGGACGGATCTCTTCTCACGTCCAAACCAAACTACAACATTCCCCTTGCCAAAAAAAAAAGCATTAGGTAGTTTCAGGCTGTGCTAGAAAAAAGCACAATGGGTTTGGTAGCCTATCCTGTCACCGGCGAATGTACACACGTCACCAGTCTCTATTTTATAGGTGGTTTTTTTTATGCCTTTTGTTTATGGCTGTAGTATTGTGTAGACATTTATCACAGCATTGAACCGCACAGAATTTCTAGGGCGGGCTATATGTGGGAGCTTCGGCTCGCTGGTTCCGGTGACCAGCCTACCAACCCATATAGTCCCGCCCTTTTTTTGTTTGGTAGCAAGAAAAGGCGATAAAGCTCATCTTAACACCGGACATCGCTATGATAAAACGAGGTTTCAGCAATATTTTTTCAGAGAAGACATTTGCAAGCAACGAACAATTCAACACCGCCTGCAGACAGCTCAGAATCACTCAAGACGTACAATTAATCTACTCAAGCCTTCATTGGCTTTCAGTCAAGACGGGCTATGCATGGCCTTCTCAGGGCTTTCTCGCCAACGAGATAGGACGCTCACTTCGTACCGTTAAATCACATATAGCCAAGCTCAAGAGCCTTGGACTCATAACCGTCAAGCAACGCAACAACGGGCAGACTGCCTTATACTATCCACTGCCTTTAAGCGAAGTAGCAGAACACCTCCCAGGATGCTCCCAGAGCCAAGCTGATGAGATCAACGGGCAGGGTAAAGAAACCATCTCTCAGAAGGGCAATAAGTGCACCACCACGAGGCACGATTCTGCCCACCTCCATAATATAGAGATTAGTACAAGTACTATTCCCCCTAAATCCCCCCCGGGGGAAGAGGCTGAGATGTCCTTCCTGAAACTGTGGAAGGTGTGGCCCATCCAACAGGCGAAGAAGTCAGCCCGTAGAATCTTCATGCGTCTCTACCGTCGTGGAATTATTCCTTCCGTGGAACACCTTTTGAAAATTGTGCAGAACCTAAAGCAGTACGACAGGGCATGGATGAACGGCAAGGTTGCACAACTTCACCGATGGTTACGAGATGAAAGATGGACTGATAAGGCCTTTGCAGGCCTACAGCCTGCCCCTGTGGCAGCACCCAAAGTCTCTAAGGTGATAGAACCTGAATTCACACCAGAAGAGCATAGGGCAAGGTCCAGCTATCTGGAACTGTCAGTGGCGGTTATGACCCGGAGGGCCTCCACCGCATTGGATCATATCACAGAGAAGATTGTAGAAGGGTTAGGAGGGCTCCAGGGCTTACGAAAGAAGGGAATGAGGTGTTTGCCTATGGCAGATTTCCTCAAGGCATACAGAAGCTTGCAGGCTTTTTAAGAACTCAGGTTGACGTTGTTGAGCAATTCTAAATTGAAAATTTTCCTCTTCTGGTCTTCTTTTCCTTTTGCCACTCCTTTACTGCGGGTAAAAGGAGATATGGAGATGTTTTTGAAGAGGTTCGTTCAGCATGGTAGGGTTTGGTAATCGCCTAACATGGGCAAGCAGAGACACCCCAAAGCCGTGCTACTTTATCATCACTGCTTATAGTCAATATTAAGAACAAATTTTGAGGGCTTTATGATTAGAACAATACGGTGTCAAAGCCGTTGCACGACCCAAAGTCAAGGCACTGAAACACCTTGATTTACCAGGGATATGCGGCAAACAAATCGTCAAATCAGAAACGAAATTAGTGTTTAAGAACACACAAAAAAACCTTCAAGAAATTGGCTGATATGTAATGGCTATAGAAATAAACAACTACATATTAGAGCCTGAGCCAGGGATTAAAGGCTCTATTGATAGAGCCTAAACTTCAAGTTATCTTGGAGATATAGTAAAGTCCAGCCGATATCCAAGTTTTTCAACATACTTCTCAATCGTTGAAATTTTAGGCGATATTTTCGAATCTACGTTTTCCAACCTTGATATATTGCTTTTTTTGGTGCCAAGAAGTTCAGCAAGTTCCTCCTGGGTAAAACCCGCATCTTTTCGTAATTTTATAAGTTGCTTCCTCAGGGCATAAACAGGTGCAAGCCGTTCATATTCAGCCTTAACCTCTTCTTTTTTTAAAGCCTTTTTCTTAAAATTCTTTATAGAAGGTCTCATTTATTTCACCTTTTTTAACCTTTTGGTAGCTACCTTAATTTCCTTCTGAGGCGTTTTTTGCGACTTTTTTACAAAAGAGTGAAGGATAATAATCTCTCTTCCTTTAAGGGTGCCAAAAAAAGATCTTCCTATTCCTTCTTTTCCTCTAGCTCGTATCTCAAAAAGTCCATTGCCAAATGCTTTAGTGTATGGTTCACCTAAAGATGGCCCAAGGTCCTCCATCATATCAACTATATGAATGAAATTAGCCAATATTCCTGCGGAAAACGCTAAGGTTCTCTTCTCCACTTTTTCACTATAAAAGCTTATTTTCCATTTCATACCCATCATGTTATCATATATGATTACTTTTATCAATACTCTCTTCCTCTCTTAAAACTTGAAGTGTAATCGGGAGTACCTGATTACATAAACTTCTCGTGGAGATGGGGATCTCTCTCGATGCTGGCAAATTATCATGGTAAGCTTGCATGCTTTTGTACGAGTAAAGCTAAAACGACTTTAACAGAAACTTTAAGTTTTATCTTACACGAGGGCCTTTTCAAGGCACCTCCGTCACTCTCCATAAACCGCGCAACTTCATCTGCCAATAACTAGCCGTTTTCTCGTATGTATTCTTTATGATTTAAACCAATTCACCATTGACATCTGAGGAGAGTTAGGCTAACATTAATGTAAACAAAATGTTTACATGTTTACAGTTGTATACGCCCAAAAACACTGGGTTTAATGTTTACACTAAAAAGGGGATTGGAAATGGCAACACCACTTAGCATGAGGGTTAGCGAAGAAGTTAAGGAATCTTTTGGACTTTTAAAGGCCAGCTCTGGAATGACGCCAGAGGATCTTATGCTCTCTATGATGGAGAACTTTAAAGCGTCTAGGGATGAGATGAATAGCCCAGTTTCCAAAGAGCTGACCAAGGTCAAACAGGTTTTTGCCACGGCTGAGCGAGTGGTTGCTGCGTTTTTGGAAATAGCTGAGAATGACAAAATTTCTGCTATTGATCACTTGGCAGCTGAAAAAATTGTTTACCTGGAGGCTATTAAAGAGCTGAAAGAGACGAATGCAGAACTGGTACAAGATAAGGCGGCATTGCAGGCTGCCAGTGTAGACCAACGGACACAGCTGGGTGACCAGGTTGAAGAACTTGAGTCTATTAAAGGTCGACTAGAGGACACCTCGTCACTCAAAGAAGCATGGGGAAAAGCAGAGACCACTTATCAGGCTCGGATCACCGAGCTTGATGTGGAAGCGCAGGCCTCTCGGCAACTTGCTACTAATAAAGCCGCCCTTGAAAAAAATGTGGCCGAATTAAAACCGTTTCAGGAATTGGCAGCTAATTTCAAAAAAGAGCTTGGCGAGACCCAAAAACAGGTAGTTGCTCATCAAAAAGATATAGATGTTCTGCAAAAGAAGACTAACGAATTAGACACAAAAAACGCTGTATTGGCTGAACAAAAAAAATCATGTGAGGCTCAGGCCACGACTCAAATTGCATCCCTGGAGCGAGAAATTGCATTGTTGGAACGGGAAAATCAGAGTCTGAGTGGGCAGGTGTCTCTTCTCACTGAAACGCTGTCAAAATCTAACGAAGTCAAAAAATAAATTATAAAGCGGGGATCGGCTTCCCGCTTATTTCTTTACCTTCGAGGCCGTGGTCCAGAGCACCTGGACCAATGAGAATACAGGGATAAAGATGGCACAGTTCACCTCTCCCTGCAGGATGCCATGGGCCACCGGACCTTCGATGCCTACGATTTTTGTGCTTCACGCCATGGGCAGATCCTTCCCTTCCATGGTGAGCGAGCCATGGGCCACCCCGTACTCCACCAACGATGTGGCATTTTACCCTAGCAGTAATAAGCGCAGGTTTCCCGAAGCGCTGAAGAGGGTGCAGGTTCACACCACCTACTATAAGGATAAAATCCTCAAGGTGAACTAGCATGACTAAAGATAGCCAAGAATTTGATTTCAACTCAGCCCTCAAAGCGCTTAAAGAGGGTAAGCCGCTACATGGCCCGCCCCCTTAATAAAAAAACTTGCTGAAACAGCTCTTGAAGGTGAACTTGATTCTCACCTCGCCCAGACAATCACAGCTAATCGCAAGAACGGTAAAGGAAAAAAGACCATTAAATCAATGGATGGCAACTTCGACCTTAAAACTCCAAGAGATCGTGATGGCAGCTTTACTCCCCAGCTTATCAAAAAGCATCAAACCACCCTGAGTGATGCTCTAGAGCAAAAAATCATTGCCCTTTATGGCCTTGGAATGAGCTACCGGGATATATCATCTCATATTGAAGATATGTATGGCCTAGAGGTCTCAACAGGCACTCTCAGCACAGTAACAGATAAGATATTACACACCGTTAAAGAATGGCAAGCACGGCCATTAGAGCGTGTGTACCCCATCGTTTGGCTGGATGCTATTCATTATAAAATTCGTGAACAAGGGACGGTGGTTAGCAAAGCCGTGTACACTATCCTGGGATTGAATATTGAAGGTAAGAAAGAAGTTCTTGGCTTAACAATTTCTGACAGCGAAGGGGCTAAGTTTTGGCTCCAGGTTTTAACTGATCTTGCGAACAGAGGCGTTGAAGATATTCTTATCGCCTGTGTTGATGGGCTGAAAGGCTTCCCAGAGGCCATAGAAGTTGTTTTTCCACAAACTGAAATACAGCTCTGCATAGTGCACCAGATCCGCAACTCCTTGAAATATGTAGGCTCGAAAAACCAGAAGGAATTTATGGTAGATCTCAAACGAGTCTACAAAGCAACAACGAAAGATCTGGCTGAATCTGAGTTGGATATCTTAGAAGAAAAATGGAACGAAAAATACCCTATAGTCATAAAATCATGGAGAAATAACTGGGAAAGATTAAGCCATTATTTTAAATATCCAGAAGATATCAGGCGCATCATCTATACGACTAACACCATTGAGGCAGTGCATGGCCTTGTTGCACAAATAGAAGTTGCTAGCATTGCTCGATGATGTTTTCTTGTAACACACAGAAAACATTGGGAGAGTTATGAGAGAGCGCAGGGGAAAAATCAAAAATTGGCCGGAATATAACAGAGCATTGAAGCAACGAGGCTCGGTGACATTTTGGGTGGACAAGAAAGCGATTGAAAGTTGGTACAGTACGACTGTATCAGAGCAGCGTGGCCGTGTCGCAAGTACGCGGATGATGCACGACCTGTTTGATGTGGAACCATTTATGGACTGTCTCTCAAGGGTACAGAAGGTTTTCTAAATTCACTTTTTGAACTGATGGATATCGACCTCCAGGCACCTGATTATACAAGTGCCAGCAGGCGTGCCCAAACAGTTAAGGTAAATTACAGGCTACCAAGCCGTGGGCCGATTAAGCATATCGTCATCGATTCAACGGGCCTTAAAGTCTACGGAGAAGGAGAATGGCGTGTACGGAAGCACGGTGCAGGAAAACGTAGAACTTGGCGTAAGCTTCATCTTGCTATTGATACAGAAACTCATCAAATTATAAGTGGTGAAATTTCGATGGAGTGGGTGCATGATTCCAAGGTGTTGGGGCCGTTATTAAATCCTCTTCGACGACGCATAGAGCAGATATCAGGCGATGGTGCCGGATACGAAAGAGTGCTATGCCGTGGCCGAGAGAAAAGGTGCTATTGTAACTATTCCACCACGGAAAAATGCTGCTATGTGGGAGGAAGGCCATCCAAGAAATGAGGCTGTAGGAGCATTGCGAAAAGGTGAGTTAAAAGAGTGGAAAGCAAGCACAGCGTATCATCAAAGGTCTCTTGCTGAAACAGCGATGTATCGCTACAAACAGTTGATCAGTGGTAAATTAAGCCTCCGCGAGGAGGCAAGCAGGTAGGGCTGCGATCAAGGCTTTGAACAAAATTAATACGTTAGGGATGCCTGTTCGAGAGGCTGTTTGCTAAGATGGAATGGCGTAGAGGGATGATAGTTTTCTTTCCTCATGATTTATGCAACAAGGCCGCAGTGCATCGCCAATTTCGTAAGTTAACAAAAACAAAGGGCGCTTTTCCCAATAAAGATAGTTTGCTGAAATTGCTGTATTTAGGCATCCAGAATGCGAGTAAAAAATGGACTATGCCCATCCAAAACTGGGCATTAACAATTTCTCAGTTGGTGATCTACTTTGAGGGAAGACTGGATAAGGATCTGAAACTTTGATACAGTGTGACTCTCTCCAGCAAAAAGCCAGCGCCTCCGACGGGTGTGTTTGCCTGGCCCATTCTCGGCGCTGACTTTGACTTCCGTTCCGATGATGATAATGGAGATTACAAATTGACACGGAATCTTGAACACTCCCCATCAACTATTTTTTCTTCCTGTCTGTCTTCTGCTCAGCTACAATTTTTTTATTTTCATCTTCTGAAACAGTCATATAGATATGTGCTTTTTCAACCACTAATACATAATTTCTATTTAAAGAAAAGCCGTAAGTCTTTATCATCATATTATTATCTTCATTGATCTTTTTTACTGCAACATCAATCTCTTTTTTCAGGCTCATTTTTAGGTCTTTGGTTTGGGCCTGCTTTAACTGATTTTGTAGCTGAATAACTCGCTGTCGCTCCAGCTGCATAATCTGAACATTTTTTTGAAATTCCTGATTAGCTTCAACAGAGCTCAAGGTACTGACTTTTACCAATTTTTGTTCCACTTGCTGGGGATTCTCAACCTTGGTTTTGTGTTCTTCCTTCTTCTTTTCAGCTGAAACGGGGTTACATGCACACAAAAACAATACAGCCACAAATAAGCTAACAAATTTTATAGTATTTCCACCTAAACGCATGAAACCTCCTCCTAATTAAGTTAATAAGCAATCACCAGTCCTAAATGAAGCCGAGAGTTAGCACCCAAGGCAATATCCTTACCACAATCTTGAATACCATAATCAAGATGTAATGAAATGTTAGAACCGAAATTATAGCGTAATCCCAAACCATAACCAGAAAGGGTTTCATTCCTGTCTATATAATCGTTACGGCCAAAACCATAATCCCAAAATGCTAAAAGCTGTAACATCCCTAAATCTTTTTGGTAATTCATAAAATCTGCAAGAGAAAGACTTGGTGTTAGTATTTCATTTCTTAATAACAGGCCACTATCAATATTCACCTCACGCTCAGGAAAGCCTCGAATAGTGGAATAACCGCCAAGCCCGATCTGCTCACTACCGAGAAGCTGCCCGTTAGCCAACTGACCATGCGCCTTATTGCTTAGAGCAAATCCAAATGGCAGGGTCGTTAATCTATCAATATCAAGATTACAATAGAGATAATCTGCAGAGGCACCTTCCTGGTAGTTATTAAAATATTCATCAGTATTATATCTCAACAAATTTCCAGGACTCACCACAGCCTGTAAATTAAACGCTGTCATTCCCAAGCCATCTGGTAAAGAGCCATTATATCCTGCAATCACCTGTAAAATTTCTACATCTTTATTAAATACGGGAGAGGCAGAAAAGCCAAGATTACTATTGCTAAACTTATAGTCAACTCCAAGAAACACGCTGTGGAGATACTTTTCTGTAGGATCTAGATCCAGTATATAGCGAGCGCTTAATTCGAAACTTTCTGCTTCCAAATCATAGGGATCAAGATTGGGATTACTCTCTGCATAGGCCGCAAAAAAGTTTATTGTTTGACGATAACTTATTGGAAGCTCGTAATGAAGAGAATGTGCATTCATGCTTTTGTAATTATCACTACTGGTAAATTGATAATCAAGCAGATGTCCAAGGCCAAAGGCATTTCCCCAATTCAAGCCGGCAAAATAGCGATCATAGCCCGTATTCCCAGTACCGGTGTTTTCATATCCACCATACAAACGGAGAGGAAATCTATCCTCTGTACGTAATACAACATCTGTTTTTCCCTGTTCTTCACCTCGTATAAGCACCAAATCAACCCTGCGAAAAGGATTTTTATTAATTTTGTTAATATCTTCGGCTAACATATTACCACGAATGGGATCACCAGGTTTGGCCCGCACCTGTTTTGCTATCATCTCACTCTCAAACCATTCATTGCCCTCAACCCGTATCTCGCCAACATGACCTTCCCGAACAACAATTTGAATTGTTCCACCCGTTATATCCTGTTCTGGCACATAGACATCAACGACGGGGGTTGATTGAGAACGAAAATAAACAACAACACTTTTCAACATATCGTTCAGTTTCTCTAAACTCAAGGGCTCATTTAAAAAAACATTCATCTCTTTAAAAAAAGATTCGGGCATATATCCATCTGTCAATATGCCTTCCATATTTATTCCGTTTTTGAGAACTTTTTCTGGGGTTCTCAAAAAAATCAAACCTGTTAATCGTTTTAGGATAATGCGTTGAGGGTCAGATGATTTCACCTCTTGCAGAGAAACATCTGTGGGGACTTCAATTGGTTTTGCATTACTCTCAAGCTTTTTAGGAGCTACAAGTTTAAGATCCTGCGCATAAGTGGCTGGACAACCAATAACAATTAATAACAGCCCAGTGGTCAATGTCTGCAGAAGACGTTGGTAACATACTAATGCCATTCAAATTCTCCCTAAATTATCCTTCTGGTTCGTTTATTTGTTCCACAGGAGGTCGGGCAGGGGGGGGGCGAGCACACACCATCAGGGGGTGCCTAAGCAAAAAAAACATTTCTGCCCTGTAATCATTATTGCAACCACCATTGTCAACAGAGGAAGCCATTACTATTCAAAGGATAATCTTATAAAAAACGACATCTCAAACATAATGCTGGCTATCCACCATACTGGCGGGAACTTCTATTCTTTAAATCTCCACACTTCGCAAGCAACACCAATCCAGTTAGGGCGGTATTATTATCAATAACATCTCACCAACCAAATCGTACTTCTCTTCTCAATCTACCGGCACTTTCACTGACAGGGGCAAAATGCCCCGCAGATAGCCACAAAAACATACGCATAACTAAAATATCATTAAAACACAGGTGGTTGAGTAAAACAACCTATCATTTCCAAATGATGTTCAACCATCTGATATTTAGAGCCACTCATAATTTTATATTAATCTAGATAATTGCTACCTGACTCCCACTTATTACGCTCATCGTTTAGGTAGTATACACCAAAACCTGTTACACCTTCTTCAATTTTAACATCGGGACTAAACTCCATAGATATTATATTCCCATCTATATAAGCATGTCCCTCAAATTCTATAGAAAAGTATGGTCGACTCTGTATAAAGGTTTGTTGTGGCATTTTCATAATATCGCTGAGCTCGCCCAATTCTTTTGCATTAAAAATGGTCGCAGAGGATGGCCCAGAGAATGGTTCAGGGTTTGGTACAGAGAAAACGGACAGAGCGTTTTGGTTATTTATGTCCTGGGCAAAAATATAATTACTATTCAGAGCAATGAGCCCGTCGCCATAAATGGCATAACTACCAACCTTACTATTAATGGTTGCGTCCGTGCTGTAAGTTTCTCTTCCTGTGATAGCACTTGCCAATGTCTCGTTGTTTTTAAAGCCTACGACCTTACCGGTGAGTAAGGGATTAGCAGTTCCGTATGCACGGTTTACGGCATCAGCGACATAGGTCAGCCTTGCAGGATTAATAGTCAGTTTTGCTGCAACATAATCAATTGCATAATTATCATTTACAATCGTCCCTTGCCCTATTGCATAACTACCAACATTCTCACCAACTACCCGGGTCAGAGAACCACTCAAATAATCGCCACCAAGAAAACCTCTATCCTCTTGCTGGCCCTCAATATCATAGCTCAGAGAGGGATCGATATTTCCATATATTTTCAGAGCGGCATTTGCCGTTACGGTCGCTTGACGCGGTGCAATAAGCAGTTCACCATCAGCATAGCTGATACTATAGTTAGAGGTACTTCCCTGTTTAAAGGAAGCCAATCCTGACGACAAGAAATAGGTGCCGACATTACTGCTTTTTGTTGCATCACTGCTTAACAAAGAGATTCCGAGCAGATCGTCAACAGCTAAATTATCGGCAGAGACAGAACCATATTGAGGAGTTGCATTACCATAGACCCTTGTAATATCATTGGCTGTAATCGTGATTGAGCGGGGAGTAATATCCGCCGTCGTAATTTCAGTTGCAGTCACTAAATAATTGTCGGCATCCGATCCCGATAGAGTTCCACCGACAATGCTCACCCGCTTGGCAATACCGACATTTTTATCACTAAAAGAACCTGAAAGCGTACCCAGAGCTACGTGATCTCCAAGGAGAATGCCAGAGGTGATGGATCCGCCACTAATCACGGCGTCTAGGGTACCATCGTAAATTTTATTATCTGCCGAAATACTGGTAATAACAAGTTCTTTCTGGGTAATGTCAGCTGTTGCCGTTGCTGTAGCAGCCACCAAGTAGTTTGTTGCATCTGTTCCTGCAATTGTCATTCCTGTAACGAGAATGTCTTTGTCCCTGCCCGCAGTTTTAGAAGTAAATGCTGAATCACCAGATACAATTAAAACGTCACCGGCAAACCGATTATCGACAAAATCCACAGAAGCATCTGTAGTAGCGTTATAAACTCTGTCTTTGCCAGTCGCATTGACGGTCAAGGTTGCCTTGGTAATTGTGGCGGTTGCCGTTGCCTGACCAGTGATAGTGTAGTTATCTCTATCAGCACCTTCATAATTACTGTACAGGGAGACAACTTTGCCCGTTCCTACGTTTTTATTGTCAAATAGACCTGTTGTAGAAACAGTGACAACATCGCTGCCAAGAAGACCTGTATAAGCTGCACCGGTGGTATCAATAGTTGTTGCTGTTGTGGCATCATACACCTTATTCGCTACGGCGATACCAGAGAGAGTCAAGTCTGCACGGCTAATATTTGCGGTGGTGCTTGCCTGATCAACAATGGCATAGTTGGCTACATCGGCACCTGTATAGTTACTCTTGAGATTTACTGTTTTTCCGATGCCAACGTTTTTATTGTTAAAAAAACCTGTGGCTGAAACAGAAACAGCATCACTGCCAAGAAGACCTGTATAAATTGCACTGGTGGTAATGGGTGATGCAGCAGTAGTC
The DNA here is from genome assembly GCF_000025945.1 of Desulfotalea psychrophila LSv54. Taxonomy (GTDB): domain Bacteria; phylum Desulfobacterota; class Desulfobulbia; order Desulfobulbales; family Desulfocapsaceae; genus Desulfotalea; species Desulfotalea psychrophila. The sequence continues at coordinate 57,531 of NC_006139.1, forward strand.
GTATCATAAACCTTATTAGAGGCTGTTATTCCTGAAACCGTCAGTGGCGCGGGTGTGATATCGGCTGTCAGACCATTCGGCTGAGTTAAAGTGTAATTAATCGCGTCAGCACCATCAATAGTCAACGCGGCTGTGACTGTCTTATTGTGCCCAACATTTTTGAGGTCAAAATTACCATTACTAGTCGCGATACTGACATCGTCACTCAGCAAGATGCCGGCAAGGTTGGCATTGGTGATTGTCACTGCTGTGGTCTGGTTGTAAATCTTATCCTGTGCAGCTGGCACCATTAACTATCAGTACGGCCTTGTCTAATATCAAGGCTGCCGGCAACAAAGGTAAGCTTGTAGTTCCGGTCAGTACCGCTGGCAGTGTGGCTATAAGTTCCAGCCTTCTTGCCAATGCCGCCTGCTTCAGTTACATTGGTCAGAACGGCGAGAGTCTCGCTGTTCATCAGACCTGTGGCGGTGAAGCCGGTCACCTTCTGACCCAGACCGTTGTAGGTGACGGTGTTGCTGTTTGCGGTAACTATGACATCGGCCTTGTTAATATCAAGGTTGCCGGCAACAAAGGTAAGCTTGTAGTTCCGGTCAGTACCGCTGGCAGTGTGGCTATAAGTTCTAGCGTTCTTGCCACTGCCGCCTGCTTCAGTTATATTGGTCAGAACGGCGAGAGTCTCGCTATTCACCAGACCTGTGGCGGTGAAGCCGGTCACATTCTGATTCAGACCGTTGTAGGTGACTATGTTGCTGTTTGCGGTAACGGTAACATCGGCTTTGTTGATAGTCCCTATCGCCGTGGCGATGTCGGTGATGGTATAGTTTCCGCTCATATCATTATTAAAGCCATCAACAATGGTGTAGCCAGATTTGATTTGCAGGGTGCTCATATTAGCATCCATCACATCTTTATAAGCAAACTGTTCCGCAACTGTGACAGTATCACCGGCAACGGCACCCGCCACAGTTACAACGGATGATGAAGATACCGTCCCATCATAGGTTTTGGTGTCGGTCACAGGCGTTAAGGTCAGGGCCACCTTGTTAATGGTCCCGATATCTCGACTGATATCTGTCGAACTCACCTGATACCCATAAACCACAATTTCCCCATCATGTGCAGAAACAATACTCAACGGATTCACTGTGATATTTTTTTTGGTATCGGCGTTTTTCGTGTTAAACGTGCCGGAAGTACTCAATTCAACGCTATCAGTACCAACCAGGCCTGAAACGTCGTAATTGCTCTGAACCAGGGTTGCATCCACCGTTCCGTCATAATCCCTTACAACCGTTCCTTGTAGATCGACAACGAGTGAAGGATCAAGGGAGTACAGGAACCCATTACCAGTGGCACCGGTTGCAACATCTTTAGCACCATAGGTTGCATTGTATTGCTTGAAGTTCGGAGTCAATCTATCAAGAGTATCTAACGTCGGATCAGCTGACCAAACCTGCCAATGACTCCCCAGGGGAACGGTTAAACCAGCGGCACCTGCCTTGTTAGTAAAGTTCGCTGCACTGACAAGAGTAATATTTGAGGCCCCAGTAACAACTATAGCTGCATCCAGAACAAGATCACCACTGGTTGTTTTTAACAACACATCACCTGACGCCGTAATTCCTGTGACGGATGCTACTTGGCCAACAGTCAGTGCCTGAGCATTGGTCAACGATAGTGAACCAACCAAATTTGCAGAAAGTTTCTTGATCTGGTTGGCGTTTGACAGATCGATAGTTGTTGCATTTGATAGTGACAGCCCATCTGTCTTAATAATAGTGCTACCAGACTGGGTAATAGTTCCGCTTGTATTGACGGTTAAACTTCCTGATTTAACTTCTCCCAAAAAAATATTATTTTCGGCAGCAATTGAAGCATCCATATTGATAGCCGAGACAGAAACTATCCCGCTAAACCTGTTAGCCGTATCAGGCAGAGCCAGGGCACCTTCACCAACTACAGTAGGAGTAATGCTGTTATTTTTGCTACTTTTCTGGACCACTAAACTAGCAGCTGCCAGATTCAATGTCCCATCTTGGCGGATCCCAGTGATGTTTTCTATACCACTATCATAATAAACGCCCTTGGTAGTAATTTTTAACAATCCACCAATCTGATTATTATCTACTAAAGTTACAGCACTGGCATCTGTCACTCCAGTAATGCTTTCTCCACCGGCATCACTGATGATCCGAACACCGTCAACAATATTAATTTTGTTAATAGTTGTAGACGTTGTCGTTATACCATCTTTCGTCGCCGTAGCGACAAGATTTCCCGAACTCATAGTAAGAGTGATCACCCCAAAGAGTCGAACTTCGTTACCTTGGGCAACAGCGCCGGTTCCACCAGCGATGAAGTTGCCACTGGTTGAACCTTCTACGAAACTACCGTCCGGAGTGCTGAATTCACCGCCGACGCGCAGATAAGCCCCATCCTTTTGGGTTATTGCTGCGCTGCTGTTGAGGTTAAAATTGCCACCGATCAGGGTGTCATCCAGCACCGTGCCATTGGCATCATTGTTGGTAAATTGAACATTGCCGGCATCAAACGAACTGGCATCAATGGTCATATCTCCATCGATTGCCACCACGCTACCCACAGACTGGCTCAACAAACCACCCACAGTCAGGGTGACGTTAGAAGTGCCAACACCATCAGTAATACCGACGATTTGAAGCTCACCACTATCGATAGTACCAATCTCGACACCATCGGAATCAACAAAAACCAATGCTGCATCACCAGAGAGTAACGCTGCCAGTGTATCAATATCATTACCTGTGTTAGCCAGTGTGGCGTCATCGGTTGACTTGATCGCTAATTGCGCCGCATTAATCGGTGCGGAACCACCTTGAGTGACTCCTGTCGATTCAATACGCAGGATATTCAAAGCATGATTAGCACCAACGGCGGCAACGAAATTCTGACCTGCCGCGTTGGCTGAAGTTAAGCGCAAGCTGCGCAGAGTTAGGTCGGCATCACTATCAACCGTTGAGGCAAAGCCAATGCTGCCCGCCGTAGTTCCGGTACTCATGCTGACATCCCCGGTCAATTCCACAGCCGAGGTAAAGTTAATGTTAGTACCAACGGTGGTGATGGCACCAGCCAAGTTATTCGGGCCAGCACCATTTTGGGTAAAACCACCAGCGGCGTCAATGTCGCTAGCTGCCGCGGTAGTAAACACACCCGCGTTGGTTGCTTCGACCGTACCACCGCTATTCAGCCTGGCATTAACATTGAACGCCGCGCCGGTGAAATCGAGGTTGCCGCTGAGAGTGGCAATGCCATTTAACGTTGTTGTGCCAGAGCCCGCTTGCTGGGTCAGACTGGCAGCATCAATGGTGTTGGAGAAGGTTACGTTATCTGCATCGACAATTGTTAGGGCATTAAGGGTATCTGCCCTGCCAACTGCGGCAACAAAGTTCACGCTCTGCCCGGCAGCATCAATCGTCAGATCACGGTTCTGGCCAACATCGCTATTAACGCTAGCAGCAAAGTTCACAGTGCCACCACTGGTCAGCACAGTATCGGCGCGAAGAACAACGGCATCATTATAGTTTTGAGCACCAGTTGTCTCGATACTGCCGCCGTTAATCGTTGTACTCCCACCGGCATTAGTTGTCAGACTGGCTGCCTTTACTGCGCCAGTGAATGTTGTTTCGTTACTACTATTAACACCCAACGCACCCAACACCCCATCGACAAGATCGCCAATAGCACCACTGAAGGTCGCCGCGCCGCTACCACTGTTCACTGCCAAGGCGTTGGTTTCGCTGGCCTGGGAATTTACCGTACTGTTAAATGTTACCGCATTGTCGGTAGCTGTCAGTGTTGTACTATTACCAAGGATCACTGCTCCTGTGTAGGTTTGTGCATTGGCACTGGTCACGGTATCGGTATGAATCTCGGTAGTGCCAGTCACCGCTAGCGTACTCAGACCAGTCACTTGGTCATCAGTCGAATTGCCCAGCACGACATTGCCATTAATGTCCAAGCTGTGATTATTGCCGGTTAGCGTATCACCGGTGATCACCGTGGTGGCGGTCAGGGTCGTATCGGCCCCCAACACCAGCTGTTCAAGATAGATTTGCGTCCCGGTCGTTGTTACCGACCCGCCATTGACATGCACCGCTCCCGGCGCATCGGTGTAAACACTCGTTGCCGTTACCGCTTTGTCGAAGCGGGTCAAAGCACCACAATTGACGACAATTGCGCCCAGTTGTTCCAGGGCACCCAGTGTGTCTAGAAAGCTAACATCGCCGCTCCCGGAAGAGATGGTCAAATCATCAGTTTCACCAACAGCCGAATCAACGGTGCGGCTGAAGGTAATATTACCGGCACCGCTGTCGCTATCCATGGCGACGGCATCATTCAAGGTAATGGCTGTCACGAAAATAATATCATTGTTGACTGTGGTAATATCGCCGGATAGCTCGTTAACACCCGTCCCGTCCTGGCTGAAACCACCGTTGGCGACGATGTCGCCACCCAGCGCAGAGGAGAAGGTTCCAGTATTATGAACTTGAGTGCTAGCGTCAGTCGCGACGCCGGCATTAACAGCCAGGTTCTGGCCGGTAAAGTCAAGATTGCCGCTGAGAGTCATGACACCATTAACTGTTGTGGTTCCAGATCCTGCTGTTTGGATCAGACTTGCCGCGTCCAGGGTTGATGTGGTCGTGACGTCGGTCGCTGATACGACCTGAATCACACCAAGTTCCTGAGTAGAACCAACGGCGCCACTCAAGACAATGTTGCCAGTGCCCGCAGTCAGTGTAAGGTTATTGGTTTCAGTTGCTTCGGAATCAACACTGCCATTAAAGGTAATATCCCCAGCGCCAGCACCGGTATCTATCGACCGGTCTGCCAATAAGAGTGTGGGACTATTAAGTATCACGCTGCCACCGGCAGCCTGTGTCGCTCCAGAGCCACCACCACTTGCATCAATATTGCCACCAAGGTCGATACCGCCAGTACCGGTCAGAGTAATGACTCCACCCTGGCCACCAATGGTGCTATCACTGTTGTGATCGGAACCGATGGCATTAATTTCTGCCGTGGTCAACTTAGCGTCAGCGGCCAAGGTAATACTACCGGCACTTTCTCCAGAACCGTTACTATCAGAACCGCCATCGGCAACCAGCATGCCGATAGAAACCGCTCCCGTTGAAGTGATGTTAATGTTGCCACCGGATTCATCGCTACCACCGGTAGTCGACAGAGTAACGGCCATCGAATCAAAGCTGGTTATTTCAGTAGCGGTTATGTCGCCACCTGCAGTCGTGACATCAGCACCGAGCAGCACCGCACCGGTATGACCGGTGAGGTCGACGTTGCCACCCGAAGTGGTAATCGTTGCCCCACTATTAGAAGTAAACGCCCTACCTACCGTGCTGAAATCACCGCCGGTTGTTGCCACAGTAGCATCAGTCGCCAAGGTCACATCGCCGCTGCCGGAAAGTGCAATGTTGCCGCTATTGGTACTCAAGCCAATGACGCCACCGTCATTGATACCTACGGTAAAATCACCAGCATTTTTAAAGGTGAAGTCAGCATCGGCCCCAGTCAGGGTTGCGGAGATCTCATCTATGGTGTTGGTCAAATCAAGCAATTCAGAAGTATTGGCCGCGTTAACAATGACACGACCGGTCTTTATTTCGTTATCACCGTCGGTTTGTGACACAGCACCAGTAGCAGCGGTCAAACGTACCAGAGCATCAGCACCATCGGCACCAGTACCGTCAAGCGCCCCCCCACGTGCTATCAATGCACCGCCAATACTGAGCACATCGCCAGCTGCCGTCAGGGTCACATTGCCAGCAACACCACCATCGGTATTAGCTACCGTTGCATCTTGTCCGGAGGTAATAATGTCACTAACCGTCAGATTGCCATCTGTGCCCATACCATAAGTGACCAGAGTCAAGCTACCGCCGTTTTCTCCAGCAACGGCACTTTGGGTATCGATGGGAATGCTACTGGAATCGATACTAGGAGCTAACAAGGCAAAGTTTGCACCGCCCGTGCTAACCCCGACCTGATTAACGGTACCAATAGTCAAGGCTAGAGCAGTAGAGAAATTAACGTCCCCTGTAGCATTGGAAGCAATGGTGCTGACCTGATTGATTGGTGTGCCAAGTGCTTCATTATTGAGGGTATAGCCCCCGGAGCCGGAAAGCCCAAGCCCGGCAGCGATAATGGCCCCAGTTTGGGTCACGGCACCATCCGCATCGAAAACGGCTATGTCGGTGGTCTTAACATTAGTGACACTGAAACCATCTCTATCGGTAAAGCGGATCTCACCTGCGGCATTGTCGCTGTCAGCGGCATTACGCGTCTGAAAATCGATGGAGTTAACATCGTTAGTCTCCGTCAGAGTGATATCTCCACCGGCGTCTTTAAGTGTCTTAACCGTCAGCAGATTCGCGGCAATTGTGCCCCGAGCGCCTGTGCTCACAGCATCGCCGGCGGTCAGAGTTGCATTGCCGCTGGTTTCGATCTGGTCGATAACAACACCGTCGACATCAATATAGCCGATGGTGCCAGAACCCGTTGCGTCATCGGCCAGGTTGCGGCTACGTAATGAGATGGTATCAACTGCGTTGGCTGTGCCTGCGAGGGTAATACTACCGTCGGCCATCGCTTTGGCGGTCAAGGTCGCTACCTGAACAGCGGTACCACCCTGCTGAGTGATATCACCACCGGTGGTCACGTACAGATCGCCACTAGTCGATTGGATATTGGCAACGTTGGCTGCGCCATTTAAAGCGTTAATCGTAATATCACCAGCTACGGTTGAATAATCAAAATCCAGTCCCTGAGTATAATTACCGGTACGGGCATCAACCGTGATGGTTCCTGCATTACCCGTTTGCAGCGAATAGCCGCCTCCACTGACATGAGCGACGGTGGCGCCATCAATGGTAATATCACCACTGGTTGAGGCAATACTGTTTGATAAGGTTAAGATCGCCGAGGAATACAGATCAACATTTCCAGAACCAGTGGTTAAAGCGCCGGGTGTCGAAAGGTTGCCACCTAACGAGCGGAAATCAATACTGCCCTCATCTGTGGTTATTGCATCACCGGTCAATATGAGTTGTGATCCGGCTATTGCCAGAATCGAGGTATCGTCACCCAGCGTGTCATCAAGCGAGGTCCCATTTGCATTGAGTGTCAGATCGTCCGTATCACGAATGGTCACCTGCGCGCCGGCTGCAGTCAGACCAACCTGACCGGTAAAATCATTACTGGAACTACCCAACAGGATTGAGCCGGTACCAGCATCAATGCTGGCGGTGCTGGCCTTAATCGCACTGTCAGAAACGCCCGTGTCTACGGTGAAGTCCTGAGTTATACCAACTCCAACCAGGGTTAGCCCATGGCCATTGGCATCCAGATCGAATGTGGCGAAATCAAGCACGCCATCACTGGTTTCAATGCGGGTTGTTCCACCGGCAGCAACATCGCCGACACAGGTTAAACCTGCAGCGGCGAGAGTTCCACCTTGATCAAGCAAGGTTAAATCGCCAGTGGTTATCAGTGCACCCAGCTCATCGAGGTTGAGAGTTTCATCCAAAGCGAGGATGCCGACATCACCAACCAGAGTTTTGGCTGAGATCACACCACCATCGTCCTGAGAAACTATACCAGTAATGTCATTTGCTCCAGCAGTGCCTAACACCAAAGTGCCAGAACTAACTCCAACTTCATGTAAGGTAACATCTGTAGCATTCAAAAGTTGAACAGCAGTTGCTCTCGCATTATTTGTATAGAGCTTACCCTCTAACGTAATTGCAGCATCTCCACCAGCAAGAGTGATGGTTCCGGCATCATCAGAAGATATAGATTGATATGCAGAATTAACTTCACCGGTTGCCGCTTGATGAATCTCTTCACCGCTTAGATATAGATCGCCAAGCGAACGTACCTGTTTATCGGAAAGTTCAAGCCTTTCAACTTCTCCACCCTCCACCTTGGCCGTAACAATTTGCAAACCGCCAGCACTCGTAACATTTCCAGTTAGAGTTAAGCCGCCGATGGAATCGTATAGATCGAAATCGTACTGCTTGCCGCCAACATCGCCGACGGAAACAGCGCCTAACGAACCTACTTTGTTACCGACATTGGTCAACACCACCGAGCTTTCAGCGGTAACAACCAAGATGTCCGTATCGATACTGGTACCGGCGTTCTGCGTCACCACACCGGTAATCTGGTGGGTGACATCACTGCCGCCTAAGGTTAGGATGCCACCGGCGACATCGATCTCTGGCAGTGTCAGGTTGGTGGTGCCACGAATAGTAATGGCATTTGCGCTGGTATTATAGGTTTGCAGGGTACCGGCAAGATTGATGGCTCCGGCGAAGGCACCATCATGGCCTTGTAGCAGGATCGTACCGCCCTGACCGTCGTTGCCATTGACACTAATTGAACCACTGGTTTGCTTGATGCCGCGCCCCTTAAGACTAATATTTGCGCCACCATTGATTGAGGACCCTGCAGTAACTGCATGGGTAGCCAGAACCAACCTACCGCCCGCTGTCGCAATTTCGATATCGCCATAAGGGTTGGTGATCGCTCCTGTCAAGGTTAAGCCACCGGAGACATCGTTGAGTTTAAAGTAAGGCGAAACACTAACGGCATCCTCAAGGTAAAAAGGACCAAGTTCTGCGATCTCGTTATCCGTATCCAGCTTCACATAGCCTCGGGCGGAGGGTGAGCCGGCACCTATTGTGGTAGTACCGCTGCTATTGATCCCGTAAAGCGCGCCGCTGGTGGTAATTACGCCACCTGATTGATTAATCGTGTAGCCAGAATGGATCGCAACTCCATCATCCCCAGCGCTAATATTCCCACCGAGGACAATCCCACGATGATAACCATTATCAGCAGCATTAATGGCACGCAGTTCTACGCCACCGGTCGTTTCTATTGATGATCCACCGCTAACATTTATGTTTTCTGCCGTTACAATTGAAACACCGCCACTGCCGGCAGTGACAGAATCAAAAACATTAATTGATGCCAGACCGTTTGCAACCAAAGACACCGCACCTGTGCCGAGCGTATTTGCCGCGATGCTAGCGCTGCTATTCACAGTGATATCATCGTTTGTACCGGTTGTTCTTAAAAGAATATCTCCATTAGTCGAGAGCAGATCACCAATAACCGTTAAGGCAAAAGCATTATTTGATAAAGTAAAACCGTCGATGGCACTAAAGTCGCTGACATTATCTACATAATTGGTCTGTGCCAACAGAGCCGAACCGTTAACCACACCACTAATGGTGTCGGCGGCAATATTACCGGTGGCCTGTGTTACATTACCGGTAATAACGTTACCGCTGGTACCCAGAACAAGTTCGCCAATCTGCCCACTCGGAAATTCAGTTCGACTAACTCGCCCCAGACTGACGTCAGAAGCATTTTCAATAATGACCTTGTCATCGGTCAGTGCATAAAGAGCACCCGATAGAGCAATCCTGCTGCCACCTGCATCGATGGTAAGATTACCAGTGTTTCGCTCAGCATAGACACCGCCACCCGAACTGGTCAGGGCATTCTCAGTATCAGCCAAATCGCTGCCACCGTTTAAGTCAACTGCCGAGCCATAGATCAAGTATCCACCCAAGTTTAACAAACCAGGCGTTGTGATCGTGACGGCACTATCCAATGTACCGCCATCCATATGCCCCATTAGGGTCAAGCCATTCTTTTCGGTGTCGGCATCCAGAATGTTAATCGCGCCACCGCGGGAGATTGTTCCCAGTTCTTTAATTTCATTACCAGTATTCGTCAGAGTAACTGCGCCACTTTCCTGATGAATAGACAACCGACCAACCTTAATCTCTGAATCGGCAGTCTGGTTAACGGTGCCATAGATTCTTGTGTATCCGAGATTAACTCCGGAAGCGGCACCCTCACCTGTCGTGTCGCGATCGATATTCGTACCCAAGCGTAAGCCGCCACGATTGCCAACGGTTCCAGCCGTGATATTTGCAATGATAAGGTTGCCCGTGTCATCAATAACTACGGCATCTGTCGCAGTTGAACCTGCAATAAGATCACCACCCAAAGTCACAGCTTGAACTGTTCCGTCACTGTAGTCACTGCCCAAAATAAGAATCTGATCAGCAGCAGTGATGGTCGAGCCAACTAATTGAGTAACTCCGCGTCCCTGCAACAGTACGTCACCGCTGGTGGCAGTAATATTGGTAGTAACAAGCGATAGGATACCATCAGTACCGCCAGTGTTCAGACCCGTGCGAATGGTTACCGCCGTCGCCTCCACATCACCGGTGAGTTGCAGTCCGTTAGTGCGCCCTTTAGCCTGCACAGTTAATGAGCCACCCAAATTAAAATCGCCGAGGTTATCAATAATGTTATTGGTATCAGTGATACTTAGATTACTCGCGGCATTGACTTCGAGTGTTTTGATGTTGATTTTATCAGTGATTAAACTGAGATCTTGTTGAATTACGCTACCAGTAACATCGGCGATTTCAGAGCCGACCGCTCCAACCATTTCACCAATGCGTAAAGTTCCATTTATTGCCGTCACACGGCTGATATTAACTACTGAAGCATCATGGATAAGAACGGCTGGTGGTTCCTCTGCATCGGTAGCTGTCGAGATTAATGTGCCGTCAAGATCAATGATTCCGCCACCGCCATCAATACAAATTTTGCCACTACCGGCATCAATATCATTATCAGTATCGGTCTGGCTGACCCCAATACCGGCAATAGCAATATCGCCACCAGTAGAAGTTAGGTCCGCTCCATTACCTGAAATCGTTACCACACCAGCTGAGGAGGTTAAGGTGATCGCACCACCAGCAGTGGTTATGTCGGAATCATCAGCAACCAACAACACCCCAGACTGGCCGTCAATGGTTACTGCGCCCGCATTCGTAGTAATCGCACCGTTTTGGGTGACCGTGTTGGTCGTCGATTGTAACGTTACATCGGCACCGAAGACGGTACTCGTAATGGCACCATGGGGTGTAACCACAGCCCCCTTGGTATAGATATCTACTCCAGCGGCACCGTCCACATTAATCGTTGAATTCGTATAGTTTGTATTATACGTTATCGCTCCTTCACCCAACACGCGGGTTCCAACGTCATCTGCATAGGTTAAACTTGAAGCATAAACATAAGAAGGCAAGCGAAGGTTATTCACGCCATCGATACGGACGGCACCAATTCTATTGGCTGAGCTCCCTAGGTTATACTCAAAATAAATATCACCAAAAACTCCACCCGCACCTGCAGTATCGCCGTGTTCTATGATCAGATGATGAGCACCAGATTCACCAACTGCGCTCCGCACTTGATAGCCCATGGTGACATTGCCTAAACCATGGGTAATCTTTACCGAGTCGTCAAGCACCACACTCGAAGATGCATCCAAATCAACGGAACCGTTTGCTGCACTGGTATCCAACACCACTTCGCTGTCATTGCCACCAAGAATAATGTTTTCCGTTGCATTAATATCAATTCCAACACCGCCTACCGCTGTTGTAGTAATCCCTTTTACAACATACGTATGGCCTGAACTGGTTACTTCGAGTTTGCCTAGTTTGTTGGTGCTGCCAACGAGACCCTGTAGGCTAACGTCACCAAGACCTGCGGCCAAAGTCAGAGTTTTTGCCGTACTGTCAAAGGAATCAATCGTGGACTCAAAGGTAATATTACCCGCAGTTTTTCCTGTGGTCACCAGCCGATCCTCTGTCAGGACGGTAGGACTAGCCACGACAATAAAGCCCCCGAGTCCCTGGGTACTGTCGCCAACGTAGCTACCACCAATTGCAGAGAGATTCCCGTTAAGTGTAATTGCTTTATCTGTACCAGCGGTCAAAGAGATATTGCCAGCATTACCACCATTTCTATGACCAGCTCCAGTGGCATTGCCACCTGTTGCAGTTACGTCGGTCACAGTCACATGGCCACCAGTACTGGTGACTGATATAGCGGCGGCATTACTACCGACGCCAATTGCATTATTAGCACCGATTGTCGACACAGATTTCAAAATCACATCATCGGTCGCAATAATTGTTACCGATCCGGACGAAACACCTGTGTCCGCCGTTGCAGTAGTAGTAATAGTGCCATTATCGTCATCAGCGTTGACACCCCCAGACGTTGCGGTAAGGAGAACATTCCCCGCGTTTGTGACAATGGAGTCGTTAAAAACAATTGAACCGGCAGTGATATCTACTACACCTGCCCCCCTACCTGTAACAACATCACTGTCGACATCATTATCACCATCACTAAGAATCAGCACACTCGTGCCAGCATTGCCTAGGGTAAAGCTGCCACCGAAATCTGCCGAAGCCAGACTCACCGTGCCAAGGACATTGGCTATGGAGATGCTGCCAAAACCATCGGCAGAGAGGCTAACTGTCCCGGCAGAGGAGAATCCCCCCGTTAGTAAAATAGAACCGTTAGAGTTAAGTGCGGTGGAGATATTAACAGTACCTGCCGAGCCAACTGCCTGAGAACCTGTGATATTCCCATGAGCCACAAGAGTTAAACCATTGTTGCCTGCAGAGACAGTCCCTAAGGTCAGCTTGCAATTATTTACAAGATGAACTCCATCATTTTCACCCGACGTAGCGGAGACAGTCCCCTTGAAAGTGTTAGCGAGAGACGTGGCGAGAACACTACCGTTTCTTGAGGTAAAGGATGTTGCGTCATGAACATACAAGCTATTATTCAATCCAGCAAAAATGTTACCGTCAGCATTGGCAGTGAGGGAGCCGTTATATAGACTCACCATTCCATTATTTCCGAGGGTGATGGCACCACCAGTAAGGGTTATGTCTGAATCCGCGTTGAGGGTAAGATTTCCGCTGACAGAGACAATCTTGGCATTAATATTAATATCATTGCTAGCGTTTAGTGTCAGATTGCCGTCGAAAGAGGCTATCTCGGCATTAATAATAATATCATTGCTAGCGATTAGTGTTAGGTTCTGATCACTAGACCAGCCAATTTTACTGGCAACGGTGATATTCCCATCCTCCAGAGTAGTGCCCCCCCCCGTTTGCACCGTCACATTACTATCCTTGAGTGCCGTTGTAAGCCTTTCCACGCTTAATACTGATGGAGTACCTGCAGAGGTAAAAAATTTTTCGTCTGTACTGCTGATACTATTGTAATTTTCAGATGAACCATTTTTAATTGTTATATTAAAAGGATCAAGTAGCAGTGTACCGGTCTTGCCTTTTTTTGCCCGCAGATCGGTTATACCTTGATAGGCTAGTATTTTCTTACCTGACACCTCGGCAAAACCACCATCGCCATTTTCAGTGCCACCTTTAGCAGAAATAGTACCTGCAAACTGGGTGGTCTCATCCGACCAGATGATTACCTTGCCACCATGGCCGTTATAACCAGCATTTGCGGTAATTAGGGTCTTTTTCCCAACAAAGGTTTTTGTGGCATTTTTTACAGTACTATTTTTACCCTGATAGTCGCCACCGACGAGGGCCGTGCCGCCACCACTGGCGCCGGAGACATCAATAACCGAGGTACCGGTTAGGGCGACACGGTCACCAAGTACCTGCACCGTACCACCCACATCACCTTTTTGGGCAGTAAGGGTGCCACTGTTCTCGGTTGTTCCCGTCCCTGAAACCAACCAAATACGACCGCCACGTTCTTCACTCCCCGTTGCTCGCACAGCGCCCGTGTTATTGATAGCAAGGGCGAATTCATTACCCCCTACCGCCTTGAGCTCAGCACTGGCTGATTCAATCAGCCCACTATTTTTTACCTTGCCGTCGGAGGCACCTGCGTGGATAAAAATGCGTTGATCACCCGATGCCCGGACAAGAATTTCACTCCCCGCCGCCAGGCCCACAGTGCCCTCTTTGGCCGTTATCGTTCCTGCATTCTGTACGTCATAGGCGATAAGCAGTACATCACCTGCAATGGCATTAATTTTTCCTAGGTTGATGACACTTGCGCCTGATTCGCCAAGAAATGTCATATCATCACCGGCTAGAAAGGCCTCATTGGCCACATCAAGGGTGGAGGCGACAAAACCTTTGGTATCAATAACGCCGGAGGGGCCAATGAGAATACCGTTCTGGTTAACCAGATAGACCTTGCCATTGGCAGTTAGGTTACCGTAAATTTGGGAGGGGTTGCGGGAGATAACCCTATTCAGGACGGCACTGGTGGCTGATGGTTGGATGAAGTTCGTTGTTTCACCGGCGCCAATCGAAAAGTCCTGCCAATTAATAATGGCTGAATTACTTCCCTGATTGACATTGAGTTTATTATGGGACCGATTGAAGGAGGCCGAACCACTAATTACCTGCCCACCCGTGGGATTTGCAAGCATGGTCACTGGAAACATCATCATAAGCGCAAGACAAAGTGCAATGGATTTTTCACATAAAACTAAGGCATTTCGCCCAAAACATAATCGCCAGCTCTTCATGTGCAACCTCACTCCCAGCAAAGATGATGTTGAATCCTTATAGAACACAATGATTTTATAGTATCTCAGCAAAGGTTAAATTTGCCCAAGCAGTTAAGCCATTAAGCGCCCAATGCATCGTAAAAAAAACCATTGCCCCACAGATAAAAGCTCTTTTCAGGATACGGAAAGAAAAAGAAGAAGTCAAAAAATGACAATGAGGGTTTCCTGCCAACAATTAAGACGAAGAGATTGAAAATCTGCCTTTTACCTAGCGATATTTTAAGTGATTTTGCCTATTTGTTTTATGAAATCATGCCAAAACAATTCCATAGGAAGAACTTTGAGATCAACAAAACCCAAAAAAATTCTGTAGATATTCTTTGTTGAATATAAAACAATTATGCACTTTTTGTCATGAAAGTCCTAATGCTTTGAGATAAGTTGAGTCTAGGATCAAAAAAAAGGGCAAGAAAGTGGGATGAAAAGAGAGGAATTTGATTCAGAAAAACAGAGAGTTGGAGAGGCCAACCATCTTCAGGAGTTATGGGGTGATGGCTAAAGAGGATCTCGCCAATATAGGATTGATGGTGTCGCGGTCAGCTCTAAGATCAAGCGCTTTGGCTATTCTCGAGGAACAGGCTGGTAGGAATGCAGTGTTCACCTTATCTCGCTGGGCAGGGCTATGACTAAAAATAGTCTCATTATCTCAGGGCTTCCTTTTTAGTTTCGACCTAGCCATTAATTATGGAGGAAGAGGGGGCTAAAGGCAAGGGGTTGGGGGCCCTATGTGGCAGGATAGTTTTCGCCCTGGTACTTACCTCTCCATCTCTGAACCAAAATATCGTTTCATTCGATAGACAAACTGGTTCCAGGTTCTCGCATTTTGATATTTTTCCTTTGTTTCGTACTTTTCAGCTCTTTTTTCAAATTCACCGAACTTTTTTTCCAAAAAAGCTTTTAAAAATTCACGCCCTAAGCTGCTGGCCTTGATGTGGTTTTGCTTTACCGATCCGATAGCAGAAATAACACAACCGTTGCCCCTTAACCTTACGGTTAAACCATAAATCGAGAACCCTTCCTGCAACTCCTGCCACGTTGTGGCCCTCTCTAAAATATCCCTTAAAGGCTCTTTACAATCTAACACATAGTTAAGCAAGGACTGCTTCCCTGCATGAGCATCTACATTCTGAGCCTTACTGTTGACCGCCTGTTCTCCCGCCTTCTCTTTTATCGACCCCACTATTTTCAAATTGTTTTCAATCTCTAGCTCTCTGCAAAGTTGAGTACATTTGATTTTATCCCAACCAGGGCTATTCTTTTTTTTCGTTAAAGGATCAATCATATTATAGGCAATATGCATATTGCTGGTATTATCATGAATTCCGCAGTGTCGCTGGTGTTCATCAAAGCCAAGTATTTCAGCAAAATTTTGCTCAATTTTTTTACAAATTTCTACATCTAGTTTCTGTCTATCTTCTGGAGGGAATGAGATAATTAGGTGGTAGGTGTTCCCCTGAACGCGACGGTTAAAACTCTGTGTGACAACCACCTCATCAATCACTAAATTATAATCATCTTCGATTGCTCCCCCGACAGTCCATGTTGCCAGACACTTTTCGCCATCGTTGTTGGCATCAGCGATGTAGTTTGCCAGCTTGCGATAAGACCCCTTTGCGCCTTTAGCCTGCTCAATCTTACATATCATCTCAAGCTATCTTTCATCTTATTTATAATAGGGATTAATTTTTTTTTGTGTTGATTCAATCTCTTTCAGAACCCTCCTTAACTCTATCGGATCAAAGTTAGTTGGGCTGTTGCCGCTCAAATAAAATTTAAACAGCCCTCCAAGCCTCCCCAGATCCCCATTGACCTTCAAAAGATCAAGAAAAGATGGTCTTCCCTCCATGGATTCAATTTTTTTACCTAATAAAGCCCTGCGAATAAACTCAGACTGCGTCAACCCCGTATAATAAACTTTCTTGATAATCAACTCATATTCCTGAAGGGTAACATGTGCCTTTAGAGTACGATTTCTAACCACTTTCTTTCCAACCATTTTAATTCCTCAATGGAGTGTAATTTACGTTGAGTCGAAGGCGAATAAGCCCCTCTCAGGATGAGCAAGAGGAAAGACCGGCAGACAAAGTGGGCCACTTTCCACATCTTGCCAGTTACCATCCACCGCCTTTGCTTGCCGAATGCTTGCTATTATGTTTGTTTTCTTGTTTGCTTTTATGTTTGTTATTTTGTTTTTTTATATGTTTATTTTTATGTTTTCTTATTTGTTTGCTTTTTCTTCGTGAAAACGAGGTTACTTTTGTAGCTGAACCACCACTCAAAATAGTCCTCCACAAGACCTTTTTCCTATGAAAAGAAAGTTTAGCCATATGGCCATACCTTCTTGCCTGAAAACTACTTTCTTGTTTTGTTTACAAACTTATTTTTTGTTTTAATCACAAACTACTTTTTTGTTTTATTACAGGTTTCTTTTTATGTGACAAATCTTCTGCCTAAAGCATCAAAAACAATGGGTTATCTTATAAAAAATCGCGTTCTTCAGAGGGAAAATCGTAAGCCTTTTACAAGAGGCTGAGGCAAGAAAAATTTATAAATATCTGCAGGCAGGAGCATGAATGACGACACTTTTTTATGGTGCACCCGGCAATAGGTAAAATTATGCGCCTGCCTGAATAGTTGGGGCCTACCAATAAAAAATCCTTCCGCCCTTACTACCCAGGGCGAGTGCTCTAGGCATTGTTTGTCGACGTATTTAAGGCAGAAGGGGTCATAATGCCTTTGTGACATATTTTGCAAATATTGCGGAAACGACATAAAGTATTACTATGTCGTTAAAGACATGGGGGGAGTAAAAATGCTACTTGTTTCAACAAAAGAGATTGGTGATGCTCTGCGACATAAGCGTAAACAGATGGGGCTTAGCCAGTCAGAACTTGGCAAGCGGGTAGGGCTTGATCAGAAAAAGGTATCATTGATGGAAAATGGCAACCCAAATACACGGGTGGAGAGTTTGTTACGTCTGCTTTCGGCATTGGAGTTAGGGGTAGTTTTGCAACCTAAGGCGGACTCTTCACAGAACGATAGTACAGATTTTTAAATTCATGAGTCCGCATAGGGATGTGAAAATTATTTATGGGAGCAACATGTCAATTTCTTTAGACAAACTAACCATTCGTGGCTTCAAATCCATCAGGGAGTTGGTTGATTTTGAGCTGGCTGATCTAAATGTGGTTGTGGGTGGAAATGGTGCCGGAAAAAGTAACCTGATTTCTTTTTTTAAAATGCTTCGAGCCCTGATCGACGGTAATTTAAACCGCTATGTAATAGAACACGGCGGCGCTGGTGATCTCCTTTTCAATGGCAGAAAAACAACTGAAAAAATGGAATTTGAAACCCACTTTAATTCAAGAGGTTACCGTTTTAAATTGATTCCAACACCAAAAGATGCCTGTTCGCTTGAAGAGGAAGCTCGTTATTATGAGTCCGGCTTAACAGGTTGGTGGGAATTGGGAGACAGCCATGACGGTACGTCGCGCATGGTCAGCGAAGTGACGGAAAACAGATCCGATGGCCAGTACAGTAAACCGATATATGATGCCATTAGTTCCTGGCAGATTTATCACTTTCATGACACCGGTTCTAGGGCGGGTATGCGTCATTACGAGATTATTCAGGATAATAAAAGTCTACGTGCCGATGCCTCTAATATAGGGCCATTTTTGCTCAAACTCAAAAAGAAGCACCCGCAGGAATATAAAGATATCCTTAACGCCATTCGTCTAGTCACCCCCTTCTTTGAAGATTTTCTTCTTGAACCACGAGAGAGTGGAAATAAGGAGGAGGTAAATATCAGCTGGAGGCAAAATGGATCGGATTATCCGATGCAACCTTACCACCTCTCCGATGGCTCTATTCGATTTATCTGCCTGGCAACAGCCCTACTTCAACCTATGCCGCCAGCCGCAATAATCATTGATGAACCTGAGTTAGGGTTGCACCCTGCCGCCATTGTCATTCTAGCGGAACTCATCCAAATAGCCTCACAAAAGACACAGGTGATTATTGCCACTCAATCTCCCGCTTTGATGGATCAATTTGCCATTGAAGATATTATTGTTGTCAATCGGGAGGATGGCGCTTCAACATTCAAGAGACTGAAAGAGGAGAGCTTTTCAGAATGGTTGAAGAGTTATTCCGTCGGCGAGCTTTGGACCAAAAATGTGATTGCAGGAGGTCCGGTTCATGAGTGATTTTATCGAGGTGATGGTCATTGTCGAAGGAAAAACTGAAGAGAACTTTGTTAAAAGCCTGTTAAGTAAATATCTTTCTGAAAGAAATATCTTTATGTCTGCCACACAAGTTACTAAACTGGGGCAAAAGGGCGGTGATGTTCGTTTTGAACGAGTTAAAAATGATATTGGACTTCACTTAAAACAACGGGCTGACACTTATGTAACCACATTGGTCGATTATTACGGCATAAAAGAATGGCCTGGGTTAGATGAGGTTCCACCTCGGTCCACTCCGACCAAGATTGCACAAATTGTTAACCGAGCGACTAGCGATAAAGTGAGGGCGCTTTTTTCAAGTCTGAATACAGATCGACGCTTTGTGCCCTATATTGCAATTCATGAATTTGAGGCGTTACTATTTTCTGACAGTCGTATTCTTGCTTCAGAGCTAGGAATAAGTGAAGAGGAGGTTACATCTGTCCTCGTAAAATGCAGCGAGCCGGAGGCGATTAACAACAGTCCTGAAACGGCTCCCTCAAAGCGGCTTGATGGCTGGGCAAAGAACGGTAAATTTGCAAAAACGAGTGCCGGAATTGCTATCGCCAAAATAATAGGAATTGCTGCTATGCGTGATAGATGCCCAGTTTTCAATGACTGGCTTGAAAGGTTGGAGATGATTCAGAGAGATTTGCCATGAAACTGAAATTTAAGAAGTAAACCTATCAGGCAAGAACCCAGGGTGAAGGATTATTTTTAGGGCCGGCAATTGGCAAGATCGCTAAACACAAGCCGATCTACACAGAGAGCAGGGGAAAAGCCGGAGAGAATCTTCAGAAATAACTATTTGGGGACCATAAACTATAGCAGCGCTCAGACGAATTTAGACCTTCTATTAAATTTATCCTGCAGATGATTCTCCAAATACTTACTTTGGCAGGAGCGGGCTGCAGACACCTCCTTATCTTAATTGAAAACTACTTTCTTGTTTTGTTTACAAACTTATTTTTTGTTTTAATCACAAACTACTTTCTTGTTTTATTACAGGTTTATTTTTATGTGACAAATCTTCTGCCACCCTCAAAAAAAAAGATCATTGCAAACTAAGTGATTTATGCCTAAGCCATCAAAAATAATGGGTTATCTTATATTTTTCAGAGGGAAAATCGTAAGCATTTTGTAAGTGTCTGAGGACAAAGAGTTCTGCTAATCGTCGGAGGATATTGAGAGTTGATGGGACGGATCTCTTCTCTCGTCCAACCCAAACGACAACATTCCCCTTGCCAAAAAAAAAAGTATTAGGTAATTTCAGGCTGTGCTAAAAAAAAGCACAATGGGTTTGGAAGCCCATCCTGTCCACGGCGAATACACACGCCACCAGTCTGTTTTTTAAAGGTGGTTTTTTTATGCCTTTTGTTTAAGGCTATAGTATCGTGTATTCATATATCACAGCATTGAACCGCACAGAATTTCTAGGGCGGGCTATATGTGGGAGCTTCGGCTCGCTGGTTCCGTGGATCAGTCTTCCAACCCATATAGTCCCGCCCTTTTTTGTTTGGAAGCAGAAGGGGGCGGTGAATCCTACAACCACGGAGACACTGCTATGATAAGAAGAGGTTTCAGCAACATCTTTTCAGAGAAGACATTTGCAAGCAACGAACAATTCAACACCGCCTGCAGACAGCTCAGAATCACTCAAGACGTACAATTAATCTACTCAAGCCTTCACTGGCTTTCGCTCAAGACAGGCTATGCATGGCCTTCTCAGAGCTTTCTCGCCAACGAGATAGGACGCTCACTTCGTACCGTTAAATCGCACATTGCCAAGCTCAAGAGCCTTGGGCTCATAATCGTTAAGCAACGCAATAACGGGCAGACTGCCTTATACTATCCACTGCCTTTAAGCGAAGTAGCAGCACACCTCCCAGGATGCGCCCAGAGCCAAGCTGATGGGGTCAACGGACAGGGTGAACGCCATAGTGTCGCTGGATTTATCTCTCAGAAGGGCAATAAGCGCACCGCCACGAGGCACGATTCTGCACACCTCCATAATATAGAGATTAGTACAAGTACTATTCCCCCTAAGTCCCCCACAGGGGAAGAGGCTGAGATTTCCTTCCTGAAACTTTGGGAGGTGTGGCCCATCCAACAGGCGAAGAAGTCAGCACGTAGAATCTTCATGCGTCTCTACCGTCGTGGAATCATTCCTTCCGTGGAACACCTCTTGAGGATTGTGCAGAACCTGAAGAAATATGACAGGGCATGGATGAACGGCAAGGTTGCACAACTCCACCGATGGTTACGAGATGAGAGGTGGACAGATAAGGCCTTTAAAGGCCTACAGCCTGCCCCTGTGGCAGCACCCAAAGTCTCTAAGGCGATAGAACCTGAATTCACACCAGAAGAGCATAGGGCAAGGTCCAGCTACCTGGAACTGTCAGTGGCGGTTATGACCCGGAGGGCCTCCACCGCATTGGATCATATCACAGAGAAAATTGTAGAAGGGCTAGGAGGGCTCCAGCGGCTACGAAAGAAGGGGATGACGTGTTTACCTATGGCAACTTCCTTGAAGAATACAGAAGCTTACAGGCCGCTTAAGGACTTAGGGTGGTATTGTTGATACCATTTTAAATTTGGCTCATGTTGCGTTTCGGGGTCGTAACTTGGTAAAAGAATGTTTTACTTTTACCAACTACTTAAAAGAGTCTCACTATATGAAGGTAAACATAAAGACCCTGATAGATGATGTACAATGTTACGACACCGTGCGTGAGTTACGCTGGCCCGAAGGCCGAGAATGTCCGTTTTGTAATTCTAAGAAAGTTATCAAGAGAGGTTATGACGACAAGGAACCTGCAAGACAACGCTATGAGTGTAAAGGCTGAAGTAGTACAATAAGTGCAACAGACTAAAGTTTGAAAAGTAAAAAATCAATTTAGAGAGGCAGATGAATGGGAACATTAAATATCCTGGTGACAGGCGGGGCTGGTTATATCGGCAGTCATACCTGTCTGGAATTGTTAGAGGCAGGCTATGAGGTCACCGTTGTGGATGATCTGTCAAATTCGTGTTATGAAGCCCTATCCCGGGTGGAGGCACTTACTGGAAAAAAAATAACCTTTCATCAGGTAAATGTCCTTGACCAGCAGGCCCTCGATGCTGTTTTTGTAAGTAGCAAAAAGCCCTTTGCCGCAGTGATTCATTTTGCGGGACTAAAGGCAGTTGGTGAGTCTGTGGCCAAGCCACTCCATTATTATCATAATAATGTCACGGGAACCCTTGTTCTCTGTGACCTTATGGCTAAGCACGGGGTGAAAAATATTATCTTCAGCTCTTCGGCAACGGTTTATGGTGATCCAGCAACTGTCCCCATAACCGAAGATTTTCCTCTTTCCTGTACCAACCCCTACGGACGCACCAAATTGATGGTAGAGGAGATTCTTGCCGATCTCCACGGGGCAGACCATGAGTGGAATGCCTGCCTGCTTCGCTATTTTAATCCTGTCGGAGCTCATAAGAGCGGCCGGATAGGGGAAGACCCCAATGGCATTCCCAACAACCTTATGCCTTATATTGCCCAAGTCGCCATTGATCGTCTTGATTTCTTGTCAATTTTTGGCAATGATTACCCTACGGTCGATGGCACGGGGATGCGGGATTATATTCATGTGGTCGATCTGGCCAAAGGGCATGTCTGTGCTGTAAAAAAAGTTCTTGAGGGTCAGGGCATTACAACCTACAATTTGGGAACAGGTCGTGGCTACAGTGTACTTGAGATGGTGAGCGCCTTCTCCAGAACCTGCGGCCGTGATATCGCCTATAAAATAGTAGCGAGACGAGCGGGTGATATAGCAGAATGTTATGCGGATGCAACCAAGGCATTAGATGAGCTTGACTGGTTGGCCTCCCTGGGCCTTACGGAAATGTGCGAAGACACTTGGCGCTGGCAGAAAAATAATCCCACGGGCTATCTCGGCAATAGAGAGGTAAGCGGTAGCTAAATTACACTCCAGCGGCCAGTATACTCCAACTCTTCCTGACTGAGATTGCTAGGAAGCAATTGTCGGCACTCCTCTTCATTTTCAGCAAAAGGAAGTTTCTCGAATAGATACCTGAGGTAGGCGTATGGTTCAAGCTTACATACCTTAGCACTTTCGATCAGCGAATAGATTGTCGCGCTGGCCCGTGCACCTTCCGCTGTTCCAGCAAAGAGCCAGTTTTTCCGACCTATAACGAAGGGTCGAATTGCATTTTCAGCTAGGTTATTATCTGGTGTTGCCGCTGCACAATCGATAAATTGCTCGAGCCTATGCCATTGGGAAAGAGCATAGCCGATAGCTCTATCCAAAAGTCCTTTTGGCAAAACTTGGTCCTCTTTTTTGAACAACCAATCATGAAACTTCTGAAGCAGCACTTTGCTCTTTTCATTTCGAGCAGCAATAAGCTCCTGTCCAGATAAGCCATCATGGGCAAACTCCTTTTCCAGGCGAGAAAGATCCCGTATGTAGTCAAAGCCATAGTAACACTGCCTGGCTTACCTGCTTTTTTGCCCCGAGCCTTATCGGCATCATGGAATTTTCGACGCACGTGAGCCCAGCATCCAAGATGGACAATTTCTTGTTCTTTATCCAAAAAACCATATCCTGCATAGCCATCAGATTGCACCGTTCCCACATATCCTTGGAAAAATGTTGCCGCTACACTCGCTGAACGGGTTGATTCATAATGATAGAGCATAGATGGACGTGTAGGATCCCCACCCCGAAAAATCCACCGAGGATTTGGTTTCGGCGGCACAACCTGGTTCTTGGAGCACTTGAATTGTTGTTTCATCAACATTTACCAAGGGCCCTGATAAAATCACTTGCTGAAGCAGCTTGCGAAGCGGCTCGCATTTATCAGCTATACTTTTATTGATCTTACCCCGATATTGTGGAGTCCATATTAACTCGTTATAATACGAGGAACAGGAGGCTCACATGGTTATACAAAAACATAGAAAATATGATGCAGATTTTAAACGTAGTACTATTCTTTTAAGTTTAGAACCTGTTAGAACTATTAGAGAAATTGCAGATAATCTAGGCATACATGTGGATTTTATCTATCAATGAAGAAAAAAATATGAAGAGCAGGGAGAGATAGCGTTCCCTGGTAACGGTATTCCAGCCCTTACTTCTGAGCAGAAAAAGATCAAAGTGCTTGAGAAAGAATTAAAGAATATCACTATGGAGAGGGACATTCTAAAAAAAGCCATGGCCATTTTCAGCAGAACACAGTGGCCTTGTTGCACAAATAGAAGTTGCTGGCCTTGACGTTCTGGGTGGACAAGAAAGCGATTGAAGGCGGCACTATCGGAACAGTGTGGTCGTAGCCGCAAGTACACTGATGATGCACGACCTGTCTGATGTGGAACCATTTACAACTTGTCTCTCAGAGGTGCCGAAGGTTTTCTGAACTCAATTCTTGAACTGCTGACTCTGGAGCGGCAGTGCCCTGACACACCTGTAGTTAAGCGTGCAAAAACTGTTGAGATAAATTATAGGCTCCCAAGTCGTGGCCGATTAAGCATATCGATTCGACTGGGTGTAAACCATGGAGGAGTAAGAGGGAGTTCGCAGCCCGTAAAGAGGGCTATAAATTACCATCTTCTGCTATTTTCCAGAGATTAGCATTTAGCACAGCAGGTATCCCCGCAGCCTATAGCTGCAGGTTCTGCAAATACTCCCGCAAAGGCCCACCAATCTCAGGATGTTCAAGGGCAAAGGCGATGTTGGCCATCTGAAAACCGACCTTGTCGCCACAGTCAAAACGGGTGCCCTCAAAATTCACCCCAAAAATGGGCTGTTCAGCAAGAAGCGCCACCATGGCGTCGGTGACCTGAATTTCACCACCGGCACCACTCTGTTGCCTGCCGAGGAAATCAAAGATACGGGGGGTAAAGATATAACGACCAATGGCCGCAAGGTTTGAGGGTGCATCCTCAGGTCTTGGCTTTTCCACCATGGAGGAGAGACGAAGCACTCCTTCATAGACCTGCTCACCCTCCAGTATACCGTAACGACCGGTCTCTTCCCGTGGAACTTCAATAGTAGCCACCATGGAGGCCCGCAGACGATCAAACTGGTGGATCATCTGCTGGAGGACAGGCCTCTCACTCTTCACCAGGTCATCGGCCAGGAGCACGGCAAAGGGCTCATCCCCCACAACATCACGGGCACACCAGATAGCGTGACCAAGCCCCAGGGGCTGACTTTGCCGGGTATAGATAATAGAACCCGAAGCAGGGACCAGAGATTCTACCGTACGCAGCAACTCATCCTTGCCTCGTTTGCTCAGGGTATCTTCCAGTTCATAACTGCTGTCAAAGTGGTTTTCCAGGGAAGATTTGCCGCTGCCGGTAACAAAGATCAGTTGTTCAATCCCTGAATCAAGGGCCTCCTCCACCGCATACTGGATAAGTGGTTTGTCCACTATCGGTAGCATCTCTTTAGGCATCGCCTTGGTTGCCGGCAAAAATCGTGTACCTAAACCTGCCACGGGAAAAACAGCCTTTTTTATCTTCATATGACCTCGCTGTGAGAATTTTTTAACTATGAAATCGTTTGTATGAACTGCCGAACAGGTCTCTGCACCATGCAGGAAACCCTAACTCACCTCCGCTTCTCGTACTACTCTAACTCTGTTTAAGATTGTTTGCGAAAATCCCCATTATATGCTGGCTTATGAAAAGCATGAGTATGACACAGCTAGCACCCGCCAGATCAATCAATACATCGCCTACCAGTGCACTTCGGCCATCGATAAATAATTGCATTAATTCTGTGCCACTAGAAACTATACTAATATCGAGTAAAGTCAGTAATAAAAGGGTTCTGCCCCGTAAAAAATGCAAGAGTCCACCAAGAATACCAAAGAGTATGAAATGAGCTATCTTTGTGATATCCAACTTGAAAATTTCTAAAGATGTTAATTGAACAAAGACGTTAGGAGTATCATGGGGTATATGGTCAAGCACTTGGGTTTTAAATGTCTTTGCATGGCTGATAATTTCTGCTCTTGCTTCATTTTTTAAGGTTACAGGCATAGTTGTGCCGATAATTATGGTAAGCGTAACAAGTACTAAAGGGGCAAACCACTTTTTATCAAAGCCATTGGCCACTACCGCAGACACCAGGAGAGAAACAATCAATAATGTCCATAGACCAAAACAGATCCAACGAACCACCCTGTACACAGGATTGAGCTGCACACGATAGAGTGCTAAGTTCCTTACCTGCAATTCACCCGTAGAGTGGCTGAGTTGTATGCTGATTCTAACTTCTGTAGTGTGGGAAGAACGGGAAAGACTTGTCTGGATTTCTCCCAATCGTGAGTTCCGTCGAGCGTAATCAGTTGATGGGGTGCTGAGTAGTTCGCTTTGGCTGCAACATATTGTACTAAAACGATACGACCTTTTTCCCATCCTTTGACGCCACCAACGATTCCGGCAGTTTTTACCTCTGCCACCAGAACCACTTTGCTGCCAAGCAAACCAGGGTTTATTCTTTGTGTTAATTGTGCAGATTGTTCAGACTTGCAAAGCATCATTCTGGCAGTACCTGAATCCACCTCTATGATAGCAGATTGTGAGCCGCTCACTTCCCACTCCTTCATACCTGATGAAAAACCAGGATGAAAAAGTATCTGTTCTCCTCTTGCAATGTATTTATCTATATAGCTGGTAGCCAGTAGCGTACCGAATGATAAAATAAAAAAACAAATGATTTTTAGTCGTGAAATTTTTAAGAACGGCATAAATAATTGAAGGTATCAGGGGCCTTATTGCACAAATAGAATTTGCTAGCATTGCTCGATGTTGTTTTCTTGTAACATAGAGCATTGGAGGAGTTATGGGAGACAGCAGGAGAAGGAGCAAAACTTTAAACAAGATTAACGCTTTAGGGATGCCTGTTCGAAAGGTTATTTGCTAAGATGAAATGGATTAGAGAGGAACTAATTTTTCTTCCTTCATGATTTATGCAACAAGGCCCCTATAGCGTACCCCACTACTACACTTTATCTCGAATTTTACTGCCTACAGCTCCTACCTCGGCCAATACCATAATAGGCAAGGCCAAGTTGCTCCACAGACTGAGGATCATACAAATTACGACCATCAAAAATGACCCGATCGGCAAGAGAGCTCTGCAACAACTCAAAATCAGGTACTCGAAAATGCTTCCACTCAGTGACAATAAGAAGGGCATCCGCACCTTGCAGAACTGCTTCCTTAGTACCCATAAGAGTTAAATCAGATCGATAGCCATAGATCCTTTGAGCCTCTTCCATTGCCTCTGGATCATAGGCATGTACCTTTGCCCCAGCTTGCCATAAGGCCTCAAGCAAAACTCGACTGGGGGCCTCGCGCATATCATCGGTATCTGGTTTAAAAGAAAGGCCCCAGAGAGCCAAAGTCTTTCCCCGTATATTTTCAACACCATAATGCTGCACAATATACTTAAAAATCTTCTCTTTCTGGCGAGCATTGGTCTCTTCAACCGCACTCAATATAGCTGCATTATAGCCATATTCACCTGCAGAGCGAGCAAGCGCCTGCACATCTTTAGGAAAACAGGAGCCACCATAGCCACAACCAGGATAGATAAAGCTATAACCAATACGGGAATCGGAACCTATTCCCCGACGAACCTGCTCAATATCAGCACTCATACATTCAGCAAGATTTGCCATCTCATTCATAAACGAGATTTTAGTCGCCAACATGCAGTTGGCCGCATATTTAGTAAACTCAGCACTGCGCTGGTCCATAACCAGCATCTTTTCACGGTTACGGCTAAAGGGAGCATATATCTCCCGCATAACCTCTTCGGCATAGGGGCTATCTGTACCAATAATAATGCGCTCGGGACGAGCACAGTCAGCAAGGGCAGAACCCTCTTTTAAAAATTCAGGATTAGACACCACAGAAAAGGGTATATTTACCCCACGTTCTTGAAGAACACTCTCGACTCGGGCACGTACCTTGTCTCCCGTCCCCACAGGAACTGTAGACTTATTAACGATGATAGCCTCACCATCCATACCCTGGGCAATCGTCTCAGCTACAGAGAGCACATAGCGAAGATCAGCACTGCCGTCTTCATCCGGTGGAGTCCCTACAGCAATAAAATAGACTTGAGCATGGGCCACCCCCTCCTTGAGATCTGTGGTAAAATGAAGCCTGCTACTGGTAACCCCAGCCTCCACCAAAGACTCAAGACCTGACTCATAGATGGGAATAGTGCCTACCTGCAAACCTTCGATTTTAACTGCATCAACATCTACACAGCACACATCATGGCCAACATCGGCAAAGACTGCCGCCTGAACAAGGCCAACATAGCCGACACCAAAAATCGTTATCTTCATCACTCACCTTTACCTAAAAACAGACCAACATGAAAAGAAGTAAACTGTAACCGCGACAGTCGAAAATCAGATAGATTTGAAAAAATGCCAAAGCTTAGGGGAAAAACTCATAGATGAACCGTGAAGAGATGTTTTATAGCCACAGTCCAACCAAAATGGCGTAAATCATGTGGGGAAAAGGCATTCGGGGTGGCCCTGTTGGACAAATAGAAGTTGCTGGCCTTGACGTTCTAGGTGGACAAGAAAGCGATTGAAGGTGGCACTATCGGGACAGTGTGGTCGTAGCCGCAAGTACACTGATGGACATCGACCTCCAGCCGCCAGATACACCTGTTAGCAGACGTGCCTAAACAGTTAAGGTGAATTATAGGCAGCCAAGTCGTGGGCCGATTAAGCATATCGACTCGACTGGGTGTAGGCATGGAGAAGGAGAGTGGCGCGTCAGAAAACACGGGGCTTCCAAACGTAGAACCTGGCGCAAACTTCACCTTGCAATCGATACCGAGACTGATCGCCTAAGTGGTGAAATCTCGCTAGAGCGCGTTCATGACGCCAAGGTGTTGAAACCTCTTCGTCGACGCATAGAGCAGATATCAGGCGATGGTGCCGGACCCGAAAGGGTACTATCAAATTATTGCAATCAAAGGTGTCTGCTCATCCACCACGGAAAAATGCTCCTATGTGGGAGGATGGCCATCCAAGAAATGAAGCTGTAGGAGCATTGCAAAAAGATGAGCTGAAAGAGTGGAAAGCAAGCACAGGGTGTGTGCTCTTGCTGAAACAGCGATGTATCGCTACAAACAGTTGATCAGGGGCAAATTAAGCCTCCGCGAGGAGGCAAGCAGGTAGGGCTACAATCAAAGCTTTAAACAAGATTACCGCTTTAGGAATACCTGTTTGAGAGGTCGTTTGCTAAGATGGAATGGAGTAGAGGGAAGGTGGTTTTCTTCCCTCATGATTTGTGTAGCTAGGCCGCAGATACTCATTCCACGTAGTGCAAACTTTCAAGACTTCTTTAATTAGTGGTTGTTCAGTTCACCCTTTATAAAGTTGATTAAACTAATGCTAGCATAATCATCAATACTCTTTAAACATTTAAGATCAGCCAATTTTGAAAGTCTATCCACAAGGTCATTTTCATTAAATATTGGGTAAATATAGCCTCTTTCAGCTAATGACGCAGTAGTGTCTAACTGGTGATTGTTTCTGTGCTCTTGATATTCACCTAATCTGGGGAGAGTTAGAATAATTTTTTTTGACTTTAAACAAGATATAATAGTCCCCATACCCGCATGACTAATAATAATTTTGGCCTTGTCAAAACGTTCGTTAAATGAACGCTCATCTAGAAAGTTTGTAAAAGGTATATTTTGGGGTATATATTTAGAATTTGCTACTTGCGCAAAACACTCATATTGATTTATTTCTGGCCATTTATCAATCAATGCCACAAGCCTGTCAAAAGGAGCCTGCGTTCCCACAGTGATGAAAATCATAGAACAGTTCCAATATATTTAGTTTTATCTCCAGCTAGATGTTCCCATTGAGTTAAGTGTACATCCACAATTTTTCTAACTATTTTACCACTCATTGAAATTTCATTAGAATTGGCGATGCTATCTAACCAAATGGTTTTAGCACCAATAAACTTACCAACAATAATAGCCCAAACCCCTATTGAAGCACCGGTGGAAAAAATAATATCTGGTTTATTCTTTAAAACAATTATAGCCACTTGCAAAAACTGCCTAATCAAGTTTATTTTAGCCCACCTTGAAGCATCACAAACAGAAAAATAAATTCCATTATCAACTTCTAAGTTCGGTTGATTCACGAAGGTAGAAACAAAAATAAGTTCCTTATCAAAAAAAGCTGGAAGCAATCTCTTCAACTGAATCCAGTGCCCTCCCTGCGAAGAAACAAGCATAATTTTATCTTTTTTCAAACTATTCACCCCATACTCTTCTATCAAAGATGGATTATTAACAATAATTCGGCAAAATATGGGACATACCGAGTCTTTGGAATTAATTCAAATTTTTGTTTTTGTGGTCTGCCAGATAAAACTAGTTTCACTCTGCGCCCTAATACTTGTGAGATTTTATTTTGCAAACGGTTATTTCCTAAGACAAAATTACCATTGGTAGCTTTGCGAATATTGTCAATTATCCCCGGGTTCAAGTGAAACGAAATAACTCACAATAAGCCGTATGCCTTTCATCTTCTGTTCTACCAAGATCCAAGTGTACGAGGTGCGGACTTAAAACGACAGTACTTTCACCTTGGGCATTGGTGCGATAACTTGCCCAACGGTATTCTCTAGAATGTTCAACCATTCCAACACGTACCGGATTTAGTTCAATATAGCGCTGCAATGGAAAATATAATGACTGGATTACTTCTGCAAATACATTCACTCAATCCTCTGCCTGCCTTTTGGGAAAAGTTTAACTTGCTGTATTTCAGTAACATTCATGACCAGTTGCAAATCTCAGTCAACAAACCCTGTAGCAAATTACGAGTGTTGGGTCCCCGACGATTGGTTGGTCGCTTCTTGAATAAATTTGGTTTGAGTTGATGAAACTCTTTCAGCTTATCCATGGGCGTTAAATGCTTCAATGCTTTTTGCGGGATATGCTGGTTATAAACTAGCTCATATCGGTGCATTGTATCCTCAAGATCTTGTGCTGACTCGAATGTAGTTCTTTTCAGAATGGCAGCAATGCGCCCATTGAAACGTTCAACCATTCCGTTTGTTTGAGGATGCATTGGCTTTATAAGTCTATGCTCAATATTGTGGACGGTGCAATTTTGGTCAAAAACATGTTTACCTGTAGGTTCTCTTTGCCCAGTAGCACAAAAACGGTCAGTAAATTCTTTACCGTTATCAGTTAAAATAGTTTTCACTTTAAAGGGAGCTTTTTCCAAAAGATTTCTAAGAAAAAGAGATGCACTCGCCGCTGTTTTATCTGGCATAATCTGGAGATATACCCAGCGTGTCGCTCTGTCTATGCCAACAAAAATGTATCTTCGTTGATCTTCATCTGGCATCTGAGGAAGATATTTCAGATCAACATGCACATAGCCAGGATCATACTCTTTAAACTGTTTTGGCGATGGTTTGGGAGCTGTCTCCGGGATTAAATCTTTAAGACGGCTTACTCCGTGCCTTCGCAAGCAACGATCAAGTCCTGATCGAGAAGCCTTGGCATTGATAAATTTTCGCACCACAACAAGCAGATCGTCGAGTGACAGTAAAAGCATTTTACGAAGCTCTACAGCAAGCCATTCCTGATCTTTTGAAAGGGTCGTTTGGAGATTTTGAGCAGTATGGGACCTATCTTCAACGGAGTCTCGGTCACGCCATATTCGTATTGTGGTCTCGGCTACACCAAGCTCTCTTGCAAGTGTTCTTACAGGTTTATCTGATTCCTGTATGTACTTACGAATTCGGGGCGTTGTGGTTGCATTTGCATGTAGCTTAACTTGCATAAGAATCACCTTTTGAAAGGAAGTTAATAAAATCCTGCATCCATGCATATGATTGTAACAACCTTTCACTACGGATGTCTAGGAAATCATCAGGGACCCAACAAATACACACTTTCAAACAATTGCCTATCTTTTGACAGGGACACTAGACTTCTCTAAAATAAACGCACTTACTTTACCCACTTGAATTTCAAAAGAGCCATAGTTTTCTTATTGTTAAAAACGTAGTCTGTTCCATATTACGTAGTAGTAGAGAATTGTAAAGTAGCATCCCGACATGATCAGATGTCGCTTGTTGTAGAAGCGGGTAATTCCCTTTCTGATAGCCTTAAAATACGTCTGGAACACTAATTACTGAGGTGATTGATTATTTATGGACTTTCCTTGCCGTGCGTCAATCATATTGGTCCATTACCTTTTTTATATTATTTAATTTTATGCTTTCTCCTAATATTAAGTCATATTTTTTCGGTGTAAAATAAGCCCTTCCACCAGAAGGAGTAAATGTTAATTCTCCAAAATATATTTGTTCACCTGTTGTGTATAAGTCAACGCGTACAAAAGGAAAACCTTTACTCAATAATTCAGCACATTTTATCATCTCTTTCAAGTTGTCAGGCTTTTCTGCTTTTCCATGATATATAGGTTTTTTTTCGTATGTAAATGGTAATAAGTTAAAGTTAGTATCATAAAAATTTTTATGATGGTTTGAAAATCTTCCTATATCAACTTGGATATATTTTACCTTAGCGTCAAAACAAAAGAATTTATAATCTTTTAGTTCATTTCCATTAAAAGGTTTTATGTATTTTTCCGCAATTATACGTGGTTTTATATCTTTATATATGTATTCTCTACTGTATTTGTAAAAATTCCTATTTAAATATTTTTTAAGCTTTTTTTTCATAGAAAAAATATCAAGAGATGATTTATCCTCACAAATGATAACGCTACCACTATCATGTGTACACTTTATCACAAATTGTTTTGGTAGCATATCAAAATCTATATCTTCAACATCATCCCAAACACCTATTGTAGGTATAATTTTATCCTTTCCTGTTTTTTCTGATATTATTTTTTTTACATCATATTTATCTACATATTTTGATAGATCCTGATTTCTAATGTTTAATTTTAACCATTGAATTTTTTCATTAAAAGTTTTAGGCGCTTTTAAATTTATAACTCGGTTCATAGAACAAAAATAGTCTATAATAATAAAAGATTTGTCACTAATCCACGATACTGGAAGTTTTCTCATAATTGTTGGAATAACAACTAATGGCCTAAACCATAATCGTTTTAAAATAGATTTGAACTTTGAAATTAACATTGTTTTCATATATAATATATTTTTATTTATCTTCTTTAAGTAGATCATAATAAATATTTTTCAATTTATTTATTACAATATCTGGATAATAATTTTTAATTATTTCTTTTGATGTTTGGCCATATTTATCTATAAGTTCTGGATTGTTAATGAAAAAATCGATTGCCATTTCTATTTTATTTTTGCTTTGAGGTGCAATTAAGAGGCCATTTTTATGTGGAATTACAATATCTGGTATTCCACCTACTTTTGTAGCTATTATACAACAATTATAGCTCATTGCTTCTAATATTGATATAGGCATAGCTTCCATATAAGATGGTAAAATAAAAATATTACACCAATTTAGTAAATTTATTTTTTTAGTTCCAGTTACCCATCCTTTGTATTGAATAATATTTTGTATGTGGTTATTTTTTATTATATTGTTTAATTTGTATATTTCTTTATCACCACCAATTTTTAGTGATACGATATCTTTGTATTTAGATTTGTTTTCTATTATTGTTTGCACTAGATCAAAAATGCCTTTTTGTTTTATGATATTTCCGAGGAATAATAGTCTTATCTTAGGAGCGTATATATGAGTCTTATTGTCTAATACCGGATAGTTTATTATATTATTTAATACATATATTTTAGTTTCATCTATACCTAGAGAAACAAACCAGTTTTGCCAATTATTTGATAGTACTATAAGTCTATGGCAAGAATTTAAAGCTCTAAGAATATTGCATTTATTTCTTGATGAATTGTAAAATTCTATAAATCCTCCTCCGTGAATGTGGATAATTATCTTTTTATTAAATAAATTCCCTAATTTTATTAATAAAGAAATTCTTTTGAAAGACGAATTAGACGCACTATGAAAATGTAAAATTTTAATTTTTTTTCTGAATACTAAAATGAAAAATAAACAAACATAAGCCTTGATAAAGATCAAAATTTTATATAGTAAGTTACTGTCTGCCCAAGTAGTAATATATTGCAAATGCTCAAAGATTTTATCATAATTTTGAATTACTGATGCCATACCGCCTTTAGCATTTTTTTTATAATTTACGCCAATCATTAATACTTTATTTGATAATTTTTTATTAATCATATTTTTTTTATAAATTTCTTATCTCCTTAATTTCTTGTACTGAAAAGTAAAGCACAAGAAACCTGTCCCTTACGTTGAAGGGAGCATCTGATCGTGCTGGGACGCCTCTTGACAGGCAACGATTTTGCGATTTTTTGCTCCAGATCTGCCATCAAGGGCTTATCCACTCAAGATAGCGAAGAACCACATCATTTATGCCAAATACAAAACTCCCATAATATGGGTCGTGATGTCAAAACGTTGAAGGTGTGGTAGATTGTGATTTTTTTTAAGGTTCTGATATGGCTACATGTCTTGCCGTTTTTGCAGTGGTACTGATGAGGTAGGTCGCCATGGGTAGTAATGGAAATCGAAGGTGACTCTGGTACGCATGGAACCACGCTGAGGATTATCAAACCTGCTTTTAGGATTGTTGACACCTTTCGGTATAAGGCTTTTCGGCACCGATGACTTTAACCTGTATCGTGCTGAATCACCTGTTGAAAAGCTGTGGAAAAGTTATGGCCATGAATTGAACGACAGAATCTAAATTTGTGAACGAGACTGAAGCGACTCAATCGTAAAACAATCGAATTTTCAAAAAGCACCGAGCTGCATGATAAGGTAATTGCACATATCCAACGAAAATTTTACCAAACAACAATTTGGCATCACGACCAGGGGGAAGTTTTCTCAACAACAGATTGGCATCACTACCCTATTTCTAAAAAAAATTGAAAATAAATTGGTAGGGCGCTATTTCCATACGACATCTATAGATTGTGACATAATAGTATGCTATACAAGAGATTAAGACGTAAATACAAAACACCCTAAGTAAAATATTATTCCTACTTTTAAAAATGAAATGGAAAAGCGTCGCATATATATAAAACCTATAAAACACAAAATAGCTGGCCAGCCTAACTCCCGTTTCGTGGCTTAACAAAATGGGATGCAAGATAATTCCTATATAGTATAAATTGTAAAATAAAATAAATCCATTTTTATTATAATTAGATTTAAGTAAGGGGCTAAAATAAATTGCTACCGTATCAACTACAATTAACAATAACACAAATAAACCAGTTGAATTTGCTTCAGAATAGTTCCGAGCAGTCTTTGCAAGAACATAGTCTATATTTCTAATATAATAGTTATACTGTCCTAAGTTTAAAAACGAAAGTCTATCGGTCAAAAGGCTTAGAATATTATTAAAGAAAAAATTTCCACATGTTAAGCAAATGAAAAAAAGAACAAGTTGCAATTTTACTGATTTTAAAATATCTCGTTGAACAATAAAGAGTAAAGGCAGGACAATTATGCCAGCTTTGTGAATAACTAGTGCAAATATAAAATGAAACGAAAATGATATATAGTCCTTCTTTAAGAACTTTGTGATGGAATAAAAAATTATGAAGCTGGCAGCTGTTTGTCGCATAATATTCAACGACAAGAAAAAAATTCCTAATCCAAAAAAGAAGAAAAAGCACCAAACTACGATATGGATATTTTCTTTCATGATTTGAAGGAAATACCAAATAGTTATAAATGCCAAAAATAGAATAAACCAATTATATCCATAATTATTAACAATTGGGAGAAAAAGGTAGTAGATCAGGTCTTTTGTTAAAAAATTGTTACTACTCTCTACAAGCAAAAAATGATATTTGTACGAAAGGTAATCAATGCCGACATTTTCTCTTGTTCCAATTGTTAAAGTATAAAATAAAGTGATCATATACCAAATAGGCCAAATCTCATTATTTTCTATAACATTGGAGTTGCGATTGATTTTGACTGATAAGCGCATCAAGCTCATCGTAAATACAAAAACTAAAGTATATATTGTGTATGCAAGTAACATTGATAGAAAGTTTATAACTTTATATTGTTAATAAGTGATTGATAAACATCGACTGTTAAATCTCCAATTATATTCCAATTTAGTTCAGAATATAACTTTTTATGTCCTGCCTCACCAAAACGCTCTCTTTTTTCTTTACATATTAAAAGATCACATAATGCATTGGCAAGTTCGTTTACATTTTCTTTTTCAACTAATATTCCTGTTTTAAGATGATCTACAACCTCAGAGATAGCCCCCACATTACTAGCCACGACAGCTTTTTTAAAATCATATGCTATAGGGATAATACCACTTTGACTTGCCTCTCTATACGGCAGGACAATCACACTTGCTTCTTGAAATAATTGAGAAATTTCTTCATCTGGGATGAATTTGTTAATGATCTTATATTTATTATAGTCAGTAATTAATTTTTCATATTCTCCAAATTTTGAACATCTTCCAGCAACTATGATTTTGAGATTTTGTATTTTCTTGGAAATTAAAGGCTCCGCTTTTATGAGAATATCTAGACCTTTATAGTGATGTATTCTCCCAAAGAATAGAATTGTATTTTCTTGTTCTTTGTAAAAATTACTATTCTTTAATCTATAGTAAGTTAGTGGCCCATGCGGGATTACATGAATTTGCTGATTTTCTATCCATGGATGTTTGTCGAGTAACTCATTTTTTAAAATCTCGCCATGAACTATAAACTTGTGTGACATTTTTCTCAAAATATGTTGAGTAATTTCAATCCACTTTTTTTCTTCTCCTATGTGAGATTTAACATCATGTACTGTAATAACTATACCGTACTTTCGAAAAAGTAACCTCAGCGGAATAAACCAAACATGCTCTCCTTGAAAATGGATAATATCAGGTTTAAATGATTTTACTTCAAAAAATATTTTAATAATTAAAATAATGTTTTTTAGCATATTTCGGATACGTGGCTTATGGAATTTAATAAAATCACCATGGAATCCGGCCTTATGCGATGAATCCATTAAATTACTATTATTAGAAACAAAAATGAACTTTTTTGATACTTTATCGCTAAGTCCTTCAGCCAATCCTAAAACATATTCATCAAAATGGTACGATATATGTACAATCCGCATAATCCTTTTTCCATTATATTGCCAATAAATTAGTTTGTAGTTTGCACAAGACATTCATACCGTTTTCACAGTGACAAAAAAACCAATGAACTCTCATGTAAATTCAACCGAAAATACAAAATTAATAAAAAATTTATTATATGAGATATAAACCTTCACTCCAACGTCCCCAAACATCTAAGAAATACATCAGATTTAATCCTCTCTTGCTGGATTATTTTATTTACTTTATCCCAATCAATTGAGCTTTTTATTATATCACTTGAGAAATCAGTAAGGTCAAAAACCAACCTATCATTTAAACCAAATATGTTTAGTAATGAATTAAATCTAGTATACCCTCTTTTTTTATTTGCATAAGCGATAAATGGCTTATTAAAGATAATAGAAAATACAACTCCATGAAATGAGTCAGTAAATACAAAGTCTGCATCGTTAAAACCATTAATCCAACTATAAACCGACCGGTAGTGAAAAAAAGACCAAAACAGTACTCGTTTCTCCAACTTCCTACCTACAGTAAAGGAATCCTTTTGCAAAATTTCACACACTTTTCTCGATAATTCGCTGTATGCAGGATTATCGTCTAAAAGATAGTGCAATACCTTCCCTTGATTATTTTCCTCCTGCACGTGCAAGCTACGGTACTCATCAGCATGCAGCAAAAAAGCAGGATCAAGCACCAGTTCCGCTTTAAAATTGAGATGATCTGCGCACAATTGGATCCCAGAATCTTCCCGCACAGAAACAGCAGTGAATCGATTTAATAATTGTTTTATATTTTCAGTTTCTTGCTCGTCTATCGTCCATTTGTCAATGCCGAAAGAGGCAGCAAAGGATAGTAATGTTTTATTGGAACTCGCTACGAAGTCAAAAAAATATTCTTTTTTACTATCCTTAGTATAATCGAAACGCCAGACCTGATCGCTACCAACAATGAATGCATCAAAAGAATAATCAATACAATTATAATCTTTTCTGCATGTAATTGGTTTTGTAAGTTTCATATTGCTGTATTCAAACTCTTTCATTGCAGAGTAATCAATAATTATTGGACAAAACCCTATCATCTTCTTAACTAAATTTTTAAAATTTTGAAAATTTGATATTTGACTTGAAACCCTTTGAATAACTAAGACATCATGCCCTTGCTTTTTCAAATATGTCTGCAGTGCGTATGATTGCAATAATCCGCCATAATTGTTATTAAAGGGTAGCGTTAATATTCCTACTTTCATTAAATTCCTTACAGTTTTCTGTATAAGTTCCGAAATTTTACTAAAAAAATTTGATTACCACTAATGTTCAGCTAGTACAGGGCCTTGTTGCACAAATAGAAGTTGCTGACGCTGCTCGATGATGTTTTCTTGCAACATGGAGCATTGGAGGAGTTATGGGAGACAGTAGGAGAAAGATCAAAAACTGGCCGGAGTGGGGCACTAAAGCAATAGCTGTGACGTTTTGGGTGGACAAGAAAGCGATTGAAAGTTGGTACAGTACGACTGTATCAGAGCAGCGTGGCCGTGTCGCAAGTACGCGGATGATGCACGACCTGTTTGATGTGGAACCATTTATGGACTGTCTCTCAAGGGTACAGAAGGTTTTCTAAATTCACTTTTTGAACTGATGGATATCGACCTCCAGCCGCCTGATACACCTGTCAGTAGACGTGCACGAACTGTTGAGATGAATTGCAGGTTGCCAAGTCGTGGGACGATTAAGCATATCGATTCGACTGGGTGTAAACCATGGAGAAGGAGAGTGGAGCGTCAGAAAACACGGGGCTTCCAAACGTAGAACCTGGCGTAAAAGTCACCTTGCAATCGATACCGAGACTGATCGCCTAAGTGGTGAAATTTCTATGGAGTGAGTTCATGATTCCAAGGTATTGGGACCTCTTCGTCATCGCATTGAACAGATATCGGATGATGGCGCCGGACACGAAGGATTGCTATGCCGTGGCCAAGAAAAAAGGATCAGTTGCGACTATACCTCCACGGAAAAATGCTGACATGTGGGAGGATGGGCACCCACAAAATGATGCGGTAAAAGCACAGGGTGTCATCAAAGGTCTCTTGCTGAAACGGCGATGTATCGCTACAAACAGTTGATCAGTGGCAAATTAAGCCTCCGCGAGGAGGCAAGCAGGTAGGGCTGCGATCAAGGCTTTGAACAAAATTAATACGTTAGGGATGCCTGTTCGAGAGGGCGTTTGCTAAGATGAAATGAAGCAGAGAGGGACTGATTTCCTTCTCTCATGATTTATGCAACAAGGTCTCACCGAGACACTTTCTATCATCTTGAGCTCAACCATTTTTCCCGCCAATAGCCGCATAGCCCAGCGCTCTCCACCCTCTGAGATTTCTGAACACGCAAGCGCTAATAGATGAGCTTCAAACTCTCCGCCAAAGTGAATTTTCCTGGGTGGGGTTAATCGTTTCTTACGCTCAATAGCAGCTGTAACTCCCTGCTCAACTCATATATTCTAGACTACGAGTTGTGACGTCCCAAGCGCTTCTGCAACTTTGCTACAACCCATTTTGGCCCATATTCATCAGCATCAAGCACTAGGAGTGCTCTTGCATATAAAACGGTTCGAGCAGCTCTTCTCCCCTTTGTCGAAATAGCTTCCGGATCTTTGCGTTCTTCCTCAGTCAGTGTCACTCGATAATGTGGTGCCATCTCTTCCTCCAATTGATTATAATTATGGAGGATTATACAAGAAAACAAATAAACAGCGAACAGTTAAAGCTTACTGTGTACTAGGTGGCTATGCCTTATTCAAAAGCAAAGATGCTTTACCCACTAGCCGTTTACCTGCCCTGCAAGCAAAGCCCCGCTCCGAGTCATCCAGTGCCCATAACCAACTGGCCAGCAAAGAAACTACAATACAAACTGCCGTGGTTAAAACCAATCGGCTAAAAGACGGTGACAAAAGACAACGGGACAGCAGGGCGCTGAGGGTGGCGGCAGTGGCAACCATGCCGCAGGGTATGAGGACTGACGTGAGCCATTTGGTGACCGGCATGCCGAGCAGCCTTTGACCCCATAGAACCCTGCCCAGAGAACAAACAGTCATGGTGATGATAAATGCCACCCCAACGCTTGTGGGCGGATAGCCGAGTTTAAGAAAGAGCCAGGCCAGGGGCAGGGTTAGAACCAGGCTTGTGCCAAGGGTTGCCTGGTAGACGGCGATCCTGCCGTGGGCATTTATGGCAAGCATATATCCCGAGGTCAGGCGATCGATCAGAAAAGTGGTCAGGATCAAGCGGCAGAACATGGCGGTATATTCCGGGGGCTGACGGAGCCAGAGTTTCAGTACGTATTCCATTTCAGTCATTAGGGGAATGGCGAACAGGAGGATGAGGATTGTGGCGAATTTGGTGGATCGAAGGGATAACGACAGCATCCGTTCACGATCACCCCGCCCCTCGCAGGAAGTGATCTCCGGGGAAAATGCACCCATCATGGCAGCGGAAAGTTGGTTGGTTTGGGCGGAAACCTGATTGGCGATAGCGTAGGCAGCATTAACCTTGGCACCGAAAAATATATTCAGCAAAATAGCCGAGCCTTGATTACGAAGCAATGCTCCAAGGCAGCCGATTAGATTCCAGATGGCGAATGAAAAAATTTCCTTCAGCCGTTTTTTATCGAACCAATACCGCCTTTCCACAGCACATTCCCTGAAAAGAAAAAGAGCTCGGAATATCTGGCAGGATTGCACAAAGACAGGAATCATTGCCATCCCGCCAGCATACCATAAGAGGCGGTCACCCGAAGCCTGGGTCAGAAAAAATGCAAGGATAAAGGTTAAAACGGATTGAACCATTCCCCAACTGGCAATTTCAGGCATATGCTGTTTGGCGGTGAACATGGCGATAAACGGTACGGAGACCATGCCAAAAAAGGTGGAGACCAGCGAAATGCGAAAAACCCATAGGCAGGCGCTTATGCGGTCTGCCGGAATGGTAAGATAGTTTGCAATGACATATTCGCCGAGGGGCCACCCGGTCAGGATCAAACCCGTTGCAAGACAGAGATGAATACTGAATGCAGCGTTGAACCAGCGCTTCACCTCTTCAGGATTCCCTTGCCCCATGGCATAGGCAAAGTGTCGGGAGGCACTTGCTGCCATGACCGAGTTCAGAAAAGAGATGAAAATAATGAGGGAACCGACAACCGTAAAAAGGCCGAAATCAGTTTGCCCCAGAGCATTCAGCACCCAGCGACTGCTAAACAGCGCCAGGCCGATGGCGAAAACAGAACGGGTATATGTAGCTGCCGTGTTGATAATAATACGATGCGAGGGATTCATACGTGGTATTTTGCCCGTTTATCAAAATAAAATCACGAAGGTGGGAGGTGCTATTTTCCGCTCAAAGATACAATGGTCCTTTCCGTCGTTGCCATGCGACACCGACTCTTTCCGCATGCCTGAAGAATAGTGCTGCGCATATTCTCAACCGCAGCCGCCAAAATTTATATCACCCGCATCCGACGCAGAACTCGGCCAGCCAGTCTTTTCACCTTGCCAGCCCTTCTACGCCACAGCGGAGTTGGCCGCATATAGCGTTTCATTACTTTTTCAAAAGGAAGAGTGTTCAAGTCGCTGAAAAATGCTTCACGACGCGCCCCCGGTGCAACCGAACCGCAAATACAAGGGTTCGACTGAATTGCCACGTTCAAATCCGCATCATGTACCGTGATATCCTGCCGACAGGCATCAAAGGCACTCTTTCCCTTTTCCGTCTGGACGATAACCAGCGAAGTTCCCCGATCATCATCCCACTCCGGATGATGTGTCCCGACACCCCAGAAATCAGCCAATGAAATATCTGCAACTCTGGGCAGACGCGAAAAATTGCACGCATGGCATGACGGGCGCAAGTATGTATTGGATAAAAAACCGATCATGAATGCATCTTCGTTCAAAACACGGCGATACTCTGTATCGTTGTCGAATGACAAGGATACAGAGAATCGCTTCCAGCCAAAATTCTTTCGTCTGAAAGCGATTCTCTGCGCTTTCGCGCCATGCTGGCGCTCAAGCTCGGCACGGTACGCCGCAAAAACTTTCGGAGAAGGCACACCGTGGCATACAACATCACAGGTAAGGAGATTATCATACTCTTTGCGGAGAAAAGCATACAGTCCGGCTATCTGGCACGGGGTGCCTGAAAACAAAACCTGCCGACCCTGCTTGAGATATTTCCGGGCCTCCTGATACGCAGTACCGATGGTACTCTGCAAATATTTTGACCCCCGCAATGCCTGCCCTTCCACCTCATTGTGAGCGGCTTGATGACAGAGAGTCATGGAATCATCAAATGCAGCACCAAAAACGACCCCGTTTTGTTCAAAGGTGCACTGCATAAGAGCATTGAAAACCCCCCCAGAGGAACTGTCCGCACGAACATCCTCATTCCGATTCCACGCGGCAAAGGCTACCGAATCCCCTTCCTGCCGAGGAGGATTGATTACAGGACACACCGATTCGCAAAGCCCGCATTCAGGACAAAGAGATTCATCAACCATCGGATAAAGAAACCCCTCTGTATCGGGAAGCATCTGTATACATTTAGCCGGACATATAGACAGACACGCATGACAGCCGCAGCAGTCTTCTTTTGTATTTAGATGAATCATTGTAAATCCATAGTGGGCAGAATCATTGAAATCGCTAAAAAACGTATAAGTGTTTGCCTGGGTCTCTGAGACAAACAAGTGCTTAATTTTCATACTTAAAAACATGTTTTCGGCGTCAGGATACACCCATTCCGCCCAAAACAGCCATTTCCAACACATATCCATCCGATATCAAAAACAAAAACTCAAAAACGAACGGTAAGCCGGGCTTTATCCAACCTTTTGAGATGACTGCGTGGAGGAAATAGTTCAACTCAGCCAGTGAGATTCCTCATTCTCCCGCTAATTGCCTCTGGCTGACGTTGATGGCCAGACGACGGCAGCTGGCAAGGCATTTCGTCTGCAAGAGCAGGCATGGAGGTTTTCGATATTTTTAGTTAGGAAATTGGCTCGTGGCTGAAGCTTAATGGATCTGTAAATCTTGCAACTACTACTGAACAAATTCTCAAATTGGCACGCTACCGCCATTTGGGTGAACATTGCGTTCACCCGTTGAAGACTTACACTAATCTTACGTTTAAGTGATCGTTTAGTAAAGGAAAAAAAACTTTATTATTAGGCCAATGAACGATCAGCTTTCAATCAATCTTGATGCGATCTAACGACACCGTGGTTTTAACC
Source organism: Desulfotalea psychrophila LSv54 (assembly GCF_000025945.1). Taxonomy (GTDB): domain Bacteria; phylum Desulfobacterota; class Desulfobulbia; order Desulfobulbales; family Desulfocapsaceae; genus Desulfotalea; species Desulfotalea psychrophila. Next base: position 100,790 of record NC_006139.1, read on the forward strand.
TGTCGACTGAGGATATTGAGTAAGACATCCACATTCTCACTTCCCCGAATGGAGTAAACTACAGCCTCAACACTTTCTAAACCAGGGATATTGACTGTGACGACAGAGCCGGGTGTCAGGTTTTCTTTTATGAGGTCTTTTGCTAGGATAGAGAGGCCTTTATCTTCTCGGGCTTTAAGGTCGCTTATCACCCAACCAGGGATCTCGATATAGCTATCTCCAAAACACAGTGCCCCAAGTGAACCACGGGTTGAAGCTATTGCAGTCCAGTTTTGTTCTGCCGGGGCAAGGTTGAGAAAAAGGTAACCAGGGAAAAAGGCAACAAGCTTTTCAGTAGTGCTTCTCGCGTGATGGACAGTTTTGCGAAGCAGGGGTAGGTACACAGTATACCCCTGTCGTTGATAGTTGAATTTGGCGACCTCTTCTTTTTTGTTCTTGGTACGAATTGCATACCAATGACCTTCAGTTTCGTTATCTCTCATCATGTTTATCAATTGCTCCCTCTCCATGGTTAAGATGTTGGGTCCCCATCCGGGCATAGAGGATCAAGGTATTTTTTGCAACCCGCTCGGCGGTTCCCATCTAAGCCACACCCCCTTTACTTTTTTCGATCTGCTTAGGGCCAGATCCAACGAGGCTGATCAGCACGGTAAAAATGAGAGCATTGGCCGGAATATGCAGATTAAAATCGACAGAGGAGTGACAGGCAATTGCCAGCAGCCCAGCCAGAGCAGCCAAGGTGAATCCCCAGGTTTGTCGGCTAGCCTCTTTTATTTTCCTACAAGCTTGTTTAGCAACAGTGAGTAAAGCCCAAAGGATAATCAGCACTACGGGCAGACCAAGTTCGGCGATGAACTGCAGATAGTCGTTATGGGCATAGTAGAAGCGGGCACTGGTTCCCGGTAGTTGAAACTGGGTAAAGATGGTGGCGAAGGAGCCGGGGCCAGAGCCTATGAAGGGGTGGGCCGCAATCATTTTATAGACGCCCTGCCAGGTGTGGCTGCGACCATTCAGCCCGGCAACTGTCTCCTGATCGGTAAGGGAGAGCAGACGTTCGAGGATGTCGGAGCCGGCCAGGATAAAAATCGAGAGGAGGAGGGTGAAGGAGATGATGAGCAGGAGAAGCTTTTTCGCTCTAAAGCGCTTTTGGCCAAGAAGAACAGTTGCCATAAAGAGGAGGGAGAGGGCAAGGGCTAGCCAGCCACCCCGGGAGAGGGTGGCGATATGGGCAGCTAGCAAAATCAAGCTGATCAGCAACAGGGCAAAAAAGCTTACGCCCCTTCTCGTTCGAGTGAGAAAAAGGCAGAGGCTCAAGGGAATAACCATCTCCAGATAGCCCGCCAAATGGTTATGATTGCCGTAGGTACTGGTTATAAATGTATCATGCTGAAGATAGTCCCACCAGGGGAAGGGCTTGTAGCCAAGCATCTTAAAAAAACCAAAGATAGAGAGGAAAATCCCCAGCCCAATGAGCAAACAGACCAGCATCCGCTCCTTCTTACGGCTATCGATCAGATGGATCACTGAGTAGTATAAGAGGATATAGGTAAAGAGCAGCATCAGGGCATCGACGCCAACACCTTTTAGCGGAGAGAGGGCAAAGCTGAGCAGGGTCCAGAGAATCAGGGCCAGAATGGGATAGAAGAGAGGGGTTGGAATAAAGAGAGCTCTGTTGCTGCTGGTAACTTTTAGGAAGGTGAAGTAGCTGGTGATAATAACAAGAATCTGCAGAGTCGATTGGGCCCAGGGAGAGACGCTGCCCCGGGCGAGGGGGGCAAAGAGGAGTAGGGCAAAGAGAGAGGCCATGGCAAGAGAGTCATAGATTTGCTGACGGTTCATGATCTCCTCCTGAGCTGGGCCAACTGTTTCTGGTACCTTGCGTTGCCAGGCTCCAGAACAACTGCTCTCTCTGCATACTCTCTGGCAAGCTCATCGTTTTTGCCGGCCTGATAGGCCAGGGAGATCTGAAACAGAAAGCCTGGTACTTCGGGTTTAAGCCTGCTTGCCTCTTGCCAGTCAGCAATGGCAGCACTGTACTTTTTTTGGGCATAACGAATCCAGCCACGTTTATTGAAATACCAGGGGTTTGGCCTCAGGCTTGTGGTAAGGACCTCATTCATGGCCGCTTCGGCCTGGGGATATTTCTTCTGCTGCTCAAGAGACCTGGCAAAAAGGTAGTGGTATTCAGGCCTTGTCCTATCTTCAACAACTGCTTTCTGGGCGGCAAGCTCCATCCGATCCCAATCCTTCTGCTCACTGTAGATACGGGCAAGACAGTAGTAGCTCTCGCCAGCATAGCGACCTGTGGTCAGCCGCTGAAAACGGGCAATGGCAAGTTCGGGTTGGCCGCTATACATCAGACTTTTACCAAGGTAGATATCGGTTATTGCTGGCAACTCTCTCTCCTGCCCGGCTCTTTTAACAAAGAGAAAAAAATCTGTCTCCCGTTTTACCCCGTGATAACTGTTAAATATCTGCTCAATAGCGCTGTTTTTGTTCTCGTTCTGACGAAAGGCCTCTAAAAAATAGCTTATCGCTTTAGAGGTATCTTCTATCTGCAGGGCCAGGCGTCCCGCCTGAAGGTACAGGTTAGGGCTGTTCCGTTGATAGGGGAATGCCAATTGCTGCTCACAATAGCTGAGGGCGGTGGGGAAATCTTTTCGTTCAAGCGCGATGTTTCGCAATACGCCAAGGGCATCACCTCTTAAATTTGTGCTCGTACTTGCCTGCAAAGCTCCCCGCTCCACCGCTGAACGAAGAGAGTCCGTATAGAAGTCCTCTTTTCTCAGCTTATAAAAGAGGAAGGGAGCGATTGCCATAAGCTGCTCAATCTCAGTCAACATTTGACTCTGCATCCCCCTCTCGGCAAGATAGAGAATAAAAGCGTAGGCTCGTGACGCTGAGTTGGGGCGAAGCTGTTGGGCTTTTGCAAAGATGGGCAGGGCATCATAGAGCTGTTGCCTATCACTTCGGCGGGATAAAGATTGCAAAGCTGCCAGAGTTGAGGCCCAGCCGGCCATAGCAGTGGAGTCATAGGGGTTCAAATCTACCGCCTGCTTATAGGCCCGAGCCGAGTTCTCCAGCTCTTTTTTAAAAAGAGAGAGAGAGTTGGCATTGGCCGCAAGTCTGAAATAGAGCTGCCCCTTCACTGTTTCGATTCTGTGAAGATCGTCTGCAAAGAGGGTGATGCCTGCAGAGTGAAACGGCAGATAGTGTAGAGAGAGGTTCAATTTGGCTAAAGCTTTATCAAGAGATGGACGCTCCAACAGGGTCAGAGCACTCTGATAGTGCCAGCGGGAAAAGCTGAGCATAGCGAGTATCCCGAGCATGGCCAGAACCAGCACGTTTGCCAGCTTAAGGCCTCTCTTGCCCCACTCACTCGCCATAATAGGCACTGGGATAACCATAGTAGCTGCTTTCACGGCTATCTGCCTGGTTCAACACAGCCCCCAGAACATTGGCACCCGAGCCCTCTATCCGAGTTAAGGCATCTTTGAGTGCCTTCTTATTGCCTCCCCCAAACTGAACAATCATCAAGGCGCCATCACAATATGGGCTCAACATCAAGGCATCACTGGCCGGCAACACCGGCGAGGTGTCCACAATCACCATATCATACCTCTGGCGACAGGCAGCAAAAATGGCCGAAAGCCCTTGAGCCCCAAAAAGGGCAAGAGGATTGGGGGGGATCGCTCCCGAGGGAAGCAAAAAGAGATTATCATACTCTGTGGCAATAACAGTCTGGGCAAGACTCTCCATAAGATGCTCACTCTCCAGAAGGGTTTGCCCCAAGGTTTCACTGATCAATGAGGAGAGCCCGAACCTGGGTTTAACTTTTCCCGAGCAAAAGCAGGTCGTCAGACCTGGCCTTCGCAAATCAGCATCCACCATCAGAACTGACTGCCCCATCTGGGCCATGGTGCGGGCGAGATTGGCAACGGTGGTAGATTTTCCCTCCCCCGGCAAAGCGCTGGTCACCAAGAGCACCTGCAACTTTTTATCAAGGCTGGCAAAGTGGAGATTGGTTCGTAAAGTTCGATAGGATTCGGCATACCGCGATTTAACAGAAAAATTACTCAACAGTGCCTTGACACCGCTATCTGTTTTACTCTCAGCTCTCTTCTGGAAAAACATCAATAGCCCTCCTTCGAAGCATTCAGCATGTCAGTAGATGGCACTGTGGCGAGAACCGGAATATCCAAATAGGTACGAAGATCATCTTCGGTGCGGATGGATTGGTCAAAGTACTCCAGTAAAAAGGCAAGGCCTATACCACCAAAGAGCCCCAGCACCAGGGCAAGCAGCAGATTCTTCCGCTTATTTGGCGAAACTGGAGCCACCGGAACCGAAGAGTACTCTACCACCCTGATATTAGAAGAAGTTCCCGAAGAGAGGAGGTTTGACTCCTTAATTTTAGAGACCAAGGTGTCATAGAGACTCTGACTGGTGGTCAGGTTACGTTGCAAAATGGTATAGCGCAACTCTTTGCCACTGGCGTCCACTGCCTCATCCTCAAACTGGGCAACATTTTCCTCCATGATCTGCTCTTTACTCAGGAGAATGGCCCGTTCGGTTTTTAAATTTTCTAACTCTTTCTTCAACTCAATTCTAATTTTGAACCGATTTTTGCTGATCTCACTATCAATCTGAACCATCTTTGGATGCTTAGACTTATAGACTTTGGTTAGGCGGGTACGTTGCAACTCAAGGCGAGTGAGATTCTCAGAGATGGCATCAATGGAGGGATTACCCAGCAAGGAGCGGATATGGGTAATATCTCCGGAAGAGGCCGCAAGACGCTTGATCTCGGCAAGTTTAGCATCAATCTCCTGACGCTTATTACGCGCTTCCAGATATTGATCATTAAACTCCTCAATTTTATGGCCAATTTCCTGCTGCTTGCCATCAATTGAGAACAACTTACTCACCTGTTTGAAGTCGTGGAACTTCTGTTCACCATCTTCAAGTCGCTTTTTCAGTTGATAGAGTTGGCCATTCATCCACTCCAGATTCTCTTTGGATGACGAGAGCCGACTCTCCATATCAAACTCGATATACTCCCTGGCAAGGGTATTGGCGAGACGGCTGGCCAATACCGGATCGGTATTTTCGGCACTGATGGTCAAGAGCCGGGTGTCACGCACCTGCTCAATGGTGATAAGGTCTTGAATTTGCTTTACCAGAGAGGCCAGCTTCTCATCTTCGCTCAGCTCACTGGCTTCGCCATCCTGCTCCGGGGAGAATCGGGCCAGGAGCAGTTTAATGTTGGCCTTAATCTGTTGCTTGATTCTGGCAAGCGGTGAGGCGATAACATCCTCCTCTTTCTCATCCAGCTTAAGTTTTTTAACCAGAGCTAACACCACCGGTTTAGAGTGGATCAGCTTAAAGTGGGTATTAAAGGTGAGTAACTGGGACGCATAGCTCGAATTGTCAATACGCTCGCCTGTCAGGGGCGAAGAGGTCTGCTCCTTATCAATCACGAGGTTGGCCGTGGCCTGGTATACCGGTTTCATCATAAAACTCGCCGCCATCACCAGAACCACTGTCACCAGCAAAAACAGGAGAATCAGCCGCTTGCGCTTAACAAGAATTTGAATGTAATCAGAAAGATGAATCTCTTCTTCAAACTCATTTATTGAATTTTGCACAATACCCCACAAACCTTTTCGTTAATCTCTTAGAACCAGGATTCTGGAACATTCAATCTATCGCCGGGCTGCAGGGGATAATCTGGGATTTTCCCATCCACTACATCCTCTAGATTGACCTTAATAACCTTCTGCTTATTATTTTCAGTTCGAACAATTATAGCTCGGTTGGGCGCTGCATAATCATCAAATCCACCGGCCATTAAACAGATACTCAGGGCGGTTAGGCCTGGCTGGTACTCCTGCAGGCCCGGATTTTTAATGCGCCCTCCCACGTAGACCATAGAGTCGCCTTGACGAAGCCCTTTAGCCAAGGGGATATAGATTGAATCTCCAGTCTCAAGCCGAAGATTCCCACTCATATCGCCTTCGTCGAGCAGCTTGGTCAGGTTCACCTTAAGGGGTTTGCTCTCTTTGTCTCCCCGGTTGCTTTCGCGCATCACATAGGCCAGAGAACCACGTTCACTGGTGACACCTCCGGCCTTGGCGATCAACTCCATCACCGTTGTTGCAGACTGCATCTTGTATTTCCCTGCCTTGGTCACCGCGCCCGAAATGGTGTAGTGCAGGCTGTGATAGCCATCTACTTGGATAATCACTTGGGGGTTGATGAAATAGTCTTTTGCCAGCTTGGTATAGAGTCTCTTTTCAAGGTCACTGGGCGTTGCTCCAGCGGCATGGATACTGCCCACAAAAGGGGCATTTATCTTGCCGCTATCTGAAACGGTTAAGGCGACCTGGACCTGCTCCTCTCCTCCTGCAAAAACTGAGACACTGATGATGTCACCAGCGCCGAGCTTGTATCCCAAAGAAGCTTGGGCCGAACTGCTCCAGATAACGATGAGCAGTAAAACGATGAGATCTCTTTTCATATAGAGCCAGTGCATACGCGTTAAAAATTATAATCGAGGCTTATTATGCCAAAGGTGTTTTGGTAAGACATGCCGGTTGCATTTGAGTCCCGATCTTCATAGCCTATTTCTAGGCTTACTATTAAATTCTGCAGTAGATCATAGCCAACAACAGCAGCTATTTTATAGGTGTTGTCATCTCTATCGGTGTTGTTATCACCGTTATATACGTCATAAGCAGAGTTTTGGTAATACCCTTTAAGGGTGCTTGTTAATTTTTCCATGAACCGATAGCCCGCATTCATGTTTAAACGAGTTGCCAGGTAATAGGAGTCGCCAGTTCCTGCATCATTGTAGTTCTGGGTCAGAGAGGTCAAAAAATGAAATTTGCGTTTTGTCGGATCTAAATCTGGTTTTTCCCCCTTCAGCGAAATGGCCCATGAGAAGCTGTCTCTATCCTCAACGGCAGCCTGATCAAAATTTCGTTTATGATAACCACCGCCCACGTTAAATTGGAGATAATTGAAGTGGTACTGGTAGTTCAGCCAGACCTCGTTAGAGAGATAGTCACTGCTGTCTTCGCTATCGTAATCTCTGGCCCAAACGTCGTAGCTAATGAAAATTTTACTGTCACTGTTCAGGTGGTAGTTGAAGTCAAAGGTTCCCTTGTTTTGGATAGAGTCGGTGCCATCATCAGTATAATCGGGATAGAGATTGCCATAGCCAGCTATGGCCGAAAATTTTTGGCCAAATTCATAATCCCAAACATCTCAAAATCATTGATCAGAAATTTTTCACGGTCTGTGGAGTTACTTAATTTATCGGCTTGGGCTGAATCTCGTGTGTAGTGGATTCGGTCGTAACCGTTGATGGCAAATCGATCTGTTACCTGCGAAGAGAGTGACAGGAAAGCTAGATATCCTAAATAGTTATCGTCACTTGCGCTTTTTACACCCGTTGGCCTACTGTCGAGGTTATCATAGATATACCCCTCTAGAACGGCCATTCCTGTGATCTTGGTTTTGCCTGTATCGTAGACTGCCTCAATCCCAGGTCGAATTGTATAGGTCATCGTGCTGATTTCGTTATTTTCCGACATCCAGAAGTTCGAGTCATATTGAGTTTCTACTTCAATGCTTGTGGTGATATCTGTTTTGGCAAAAGCAGGAGTTATTAAAAAAGAACTCAAACAGATAAAGAGACAAGATGACCCGAATGTTTTTGCAGAAACAATCTTTCTTTGCATTGTGTATCCTCTTCCGTGTGTAATCAGGCAAAACAAGTGTAATTGCCACGGACTATTAGCCAATTTTCTAGATGGAACTTGCATCATTGTCATCTGCTTCAGAACTCTCTAAAACTTCTTCCATCTTCTCCTGCAACTCCGTAATCGCCTCAGGCATTGGACTTTCGTCTATAACTGGGACGGTGGCCTCTGTGGGTGCAGCGTCAACTACCGGTGTAGCATCAGCTAGGGGCGCAGCATCAGATTGAACCTCAGCAATATGTTGTGTCGCGGTCTCTACATTTGCCATGGAGACTTGAACTAGGGCCCCTTCTGACTGGTTATAGGCGTCAACAAGATTGTTTTCGACACTAGCAAGATCGGTATGAGTCTCGGCAGCGACTTCAGTGGAGAGAGCAACAATGGCCTCGGAGACGATCTGTATTTCCAGCGCTACAACTGTTTCAGTGCTCAGAGGCAGGTGGAGGTCATTTACGATAGCCGCATACATCTGTTCGGAAACTGCCTGTACCGCAGAAACCATTGCTGTATCTTGATCTGCACCAGCCGCAGTAGCATCGTGGTAGAGAGCGGTTAAACTCTCTTTGTCCGCCACGGGTACGGCCTTGATTGCGACCTCAATTATATGCTGCGTTGCAGTTGCCACATTTCCCATGTCGATCTGAACTACGGCACCTTCTGAATGATTATAAGCACTAACGAGAATGTTTTCGACTGCGGTAAGGTCAGTATGGTTCTCAAACGTAACCTCAGCAGCCATTGTGACAATAGCCTCGGAAACAATCTGCGTTTCTAGCGCTGTAATTGCTTCAGCGCTTAGGGGCGTGAGAGATTTGTTTGCAATGGCCTTGTACGTCTGCTCAGAGATTGTTTGTACAGCAGAAAGCATTGCTGCCTCTTGCCCTACGCCGGCAGCAGTAGCATCATGATACACAGCAAGTAATTGTTCTTTAAGTGCTGGAGGCGGACTCTCTTCGGCTGACATCGCGGTTTCCAGAGGGAGAAGCATCATGCAAATTAAAATTGCTGCTATCTTGAACCAAGTAACATTCTTCATACACACTCCACATTACGTAAAATAATTACGACGAGTAAATTATTTGCCAATTAAATCAAAACTACTAGCAGCCATCTCTTCAGCAAAAGATGAACCTAAAATTGAAGCAATGCGCTTATACCCTTTGTGCAAAAGAGGCTTTCTCTGCGTGGCATCATGGGCATCTGACGCGATATAGGAGACACTTTTGCTTGTAAGGAGATCTAAAACAAAACTTTGTTTCATAAAACTCTCAAAGCGTCCCGGCAGGCTAGAAGCTGTTAACTGAAACTCCACGCCCATTCTTATAAGATTTTTTACAAAAGTGGGGTTCTGCTCAAGCACCATATTTCTTTCTGGATGAGCAATAATAATATGTAAACCCGAGGAGAGTAGCTGGCATAAAGTATTCCAAATCCACTCTTCAACAAATTGTTCCGGGAGTTCAATTAATAAACTTTTGCCTAAACCTCCCAGGGTGAGCAGTTGCTTTTGCGCAAGCAGATCCAGTATCTCTGGAACCAAACGTATCTCAGCCCCAGGGTATACCCGCAGAGGGATGCCAGCATTAACAAGCTCTAAGCTAAATTGGGCAGAGCACTTTAAAATATCCACCGCTCTACAGTCATGCACACCATCCAAACAGTGGGGGGTTGCTATCATGTGAGTAATACCATCTCGAACTGCTATACGAGCCATTTTCAAAGCAATTTTGACATCTTGAGGCCCATCATCCAAACATGGCAATATATGAGAGTGTAGATCAAGCAAACGCTACCTCGTTCAAAGTCACAAGTTTACCACACAACAACCTAACAGACATGAAAAAATCTATTTTCATGCGTTTTCCTATTAAAAAAGAGCGACATCCCCTAACCAAATGAAGCTTAAGAAAAGTGTTACCATGAACAACAACAACAAAACAACACATTTTTTCAAAAAAAATACAGAACAAAAAAAACATAAGACCAACAAATTCAAATAAAAAAAAGATCCCCTATCACAAGGTGATACCTGGCTACCAGAACGCCACGAAGAGAATCTCCACATAACTTTTGTAATGCTAACACAATAGCAGTTGGAATCTCTGACCAGCAAAAAAGTTAAAAAAATGTGACGAGCGATAAGTACAAAATTTTGTACTCTTTTTTATTTTACTTCTTTTTCCTAACGTGATAGCCACAAGAGAGAGAGGTGTGTTTTAGCTAAAAACGCCCACTTAGAGCGCTAAGGAGCAGCATCCGAAGCTAATGATTTAATATTATTAAATATTATCTCACGAGAACACCTGAACGTAGCAATATCAAGTAACGAAACATACAAAAAGGGGAAGAGGGAGGTCAGAACAGGAGCATTTTTTATGAGAGGCATAGGGGCACAGCTACCCCCAAATGCCCCTCCACAAAAAAAGCAACTCAAGATAAATCGAGACAACTAAACCAAGAGAACCGATAGGAAAATGATTGATCAAAAAAAGAAGTCACTGACAAACATAATGAAATTATTGGATATTGTAATAGTTGTCACAAGTTTTATCTCAGCATACTACCTAAAAAAATATGCTCACGCCGATTCGATCCCCCATCTCTCAACCATACCGAATTACTATCTTATATTAACCTATGCCATTATATCGTGGTATATCGGCTTGAGCCTCACTGGTCTCTATGAGACCCCTCTTGCCAAAGGCAATTGCAGAAAACTTTTCCTGGAAATTATTAAAAGTTGCACACTGGCAATTGTCTTACTCAGCTTTGTCTTCTACATTTTCAAAATAACAGATGTAAGTAGAATTTTTATAGCTCTTTTCTTCCTCGTGGCCACGGTAAGCCTTATCTGCGAAAGACTCTTTTTTTACTTTTTTCGACACTCCACACCACTAAGGAGACATCTCTCCACAAAAATTGTAATTATCGGTATCCCGGAACAAACGCTATCCATAATTTCAACTATCAAAAAAAATCTTGACAGCTCCCAACAAATCCTCGGATATTTTCAGGTGGAAAAAACAGTTCCAAATAAAATCAGGGAAAAACATACTATCCTGGGAACCTTGGACGACCTGGATGAGTACCTCCTAAACACCGCGGTTGACGAGCTTTTTTTCGCCCTTCCTCTGCATAAAGTCCCCAACTGCGAGAAACACATTATTTTTGCCGAGACATTGGGTATAACAGTACGAATAACACCAGACTGGGAACTCCGTTATCTAGCTCACACCCCGCAACTACCCCAGCTAGAACTTGGCCTATTCAACAGGCTACCGGTAATAACTTTCCGCAGCAACCCGTTAGGCAAATCTAAATTTCTTATCAAAACATTTCTTGATTACAGCTTAGGACTTCTCATTACCCTCGCCCTGCTTCCCCTATTTTTCATGATCGGATTTTGCATCAAGATCTTCTCACGGGGCCCCGTATTCTACTCCCAAGAGAGAGTTGGACTAAACGGAAGGCTCTTCAACGTTCACAAATTCCGAACCATGGTGCAAAATGCCGACAGTCAACTTGAAAAGCTCAAAACACTTAATGAGGCTGACGGCCCCGCCTTCAAAATCAAGAAAGATCCTCGGATTGTCCCATACATTGGCTCACTCCTTCGTAAAACTAGCCTCGATGAGCTCCCCCAGCTCTTCAATGTCTTGAAAGGCGAAATGAGCCTTGTTGGACCACGCCCACCACTCCCTGCAGAGGTTAGCCAGTACCAACTTTGGCAGCGAAGACGGCTCTCTATGAAACCGGGAATGACCTGTTCTTGGCAGATTTGTCCCAAACGAAACGACCTCCCCTTCGAGGAATGGATGAAGCTGGACCTGAAGTATATTGACAACTGGTCACTACTCACCGATATCAACATCCTCCTCTTAACCACAAAAGTGATCATTGCCGGACATGGACGATAAATTTACCTTGCTGCAGCCCTGTCACCCAGCAGCCAACAATCCATGATCAATTAACCTCCTCAACGTCTCTCTTCAGGGCAACACAACCAATAAACTTACCCACCATCTCTGAGACGGAAGTTTTTTTTGCAAACAACAATCTCTGAAAAAGCAACAACACCTTACCTTCGAGGTCATTGACGACAACGCCTACGTATCAGTTGTGTGGGGAGAGGATAAGTGTTCTGGTACGCCAATATCTTTGTCTATTACTACATCATGGCTGCAACTCACCTATCTCAATACGTCTGCCGGATCGCTCTGACATGCCAGATCGGGCAGATATGCTATCACCTGGGTTTTGCCTGCTCTTCATTCTTTTATGTATAACTTTCCCTGTTCTGAATTGATGGATTTACCCGACACCAAAAACCTCCTTGTTAGAAGTTGCTTTTGGATTGGATTGTACCAAGAATGAACCGAATAAGTTAGTTGTCACACAATAGGGGCTCTCTCTCGATACTGGTAAATTATCATGGTAAGCTTGCATGCTTTTGCACGAGTAAAGCTAAACAGAAACTTTCTGCTTTATCCTACACGAGAGCCTTTTCAAGGCACCTCCGCCACTCTTCATAAACCGCACAATTTCATTTGCTAGTAACTAGCCGTTTTTTCGTATATATTCTTTATAATTTAAACCAATTCGTCATTGACATCTAAGAAGGGTTGGGATAGCATCAATGTAAACAAAATGTTTACATGTTTACAGTTGTATACGCCCGAAAACACTGGGGTTGATGTTTACACTAAAAAGGAGATTGAAAGTGACAACACCACTTAGCATGAGAGTTAGCGAAGAAGTGAAAGAATCTTTTGGACTTTTAAAGACGGACTTTGAACCTCAATTGGACGAAAAGGTACTATAAGCCCACTACATCTTTCCCCAAAGGATTGATGTCGTCCTTTGCCAACTGAAAGTTTCAAACATTACCGAATTCCAAATCCAGTTGATTTAGCGGCCTGTGTTCACCAGCCAGAATAATATCGGCCAATTTGAATGAATAGCGACCCAGAACATTAATATGCTCATAACGTAATGGTGACAGGGTTGAGATGTCGTCGTCCAGTATAGTCATTCCACTTTGCCTCAGGTGATGTATTGCGTCTTGCATATAAATTGTATTCCAAAGCACAACAGCATTGGTAATGAGGCCAAGAGCACCAAGTTGATCCTCCTGCCCCTCACGGTAATGTTTACGAATTTCACCTCTACGACCATGGCAAATCACTCGTGCAAGATCATGTCGTTTTTCAGTCCGATTAAGTTGTGTGAGTATCCGCCTCCTGTAGCCTTCATCGCTTACGAAATTTAGTAAGTAAATAGTCTTGTTGATACGGCCCACCTCCATTATTGCCAGAGTCAGGCTGGTCGGTCGTTCACTTTTGAGCAAGGATCGTATAAGCTCTGACGCTTGAATCGTGCCGAGCTTCAATGAACCGGTAACGCGTAGCATATCATCCCAGTGATGCACTATACGTTCTGTATTCAAATAGTTGCTTGCCAATTCATCAAGAGGACCGTAATGGGCATCTCGATCTACACGCCAAAATTTGGCATCTCCAGCATCAGCGAGACGCGGCGAGAATTGATATAACCAAGCAGCCAAAATAGACCGAACACCAAGTCACTAGCACCGCTGGTGTCTGTCATAATCTCTTTTGGGCGTAAACCAGTTTGTTGTTCCAACAAGCCCTCCAACACATAAATAGAATCACGTAACGTGCCAGGTATCACGATGCAATGAAAACCGGAAAACTGATCAGGCATAAAGTTGTACCAGGTAATACCACGACCACCTCTTGGAAAATACTTGGGATTCGGCCCTGAGTGAATCGTTTTTACAGGCGTCACAAAGCGCAATCCATCAGCCGAGGCAACGTCACCGCCTCCCCAAAGATTGGCTAATGAGAGCGTTGACTGATGATCAACCAGACGTGCGTTGGCTCGGACAAGGGTTTCTCCACGGAGATAGTTTTGCTTCACCCAACTCAGCCTGTGGCGTGTTAGTGCCGGTACATTGGGTTGAATTAATGGGTCCATACCTATATTGCAGGCCTCGGCCAGCAACACAGCGCAAACACTGACAGGTAGATCGTCAACACGGGCCCGGGCTTCACTCACATGTTTAAATTCGTCGGCAAAACCGGTAAGTGCATTTATCTCTAAAACTATTTCTGTGAGATCGATCTTTGGCAATAGGTTGCCAACGAGTTTCCGAAGTTCAACAAGACTGGCAGGTTCCTCCTCTTTCTCCAGATTGGTGATTGTCAGGGTTGGTCGGTCCCCTGTATGGTCAACACGTACTGCATCGTTAACCTCGAAATTGGCAGCGACACTTCGGTAAGTAGTATCAAGCTGTTGAGTGAGTCTCTGTAACCCCTCTTCACCGTCAACCGAGTGGCCCAGTGACCGACAGACTTGGACACAATGGGATTGCCATTCAGTGCTGTCGAGCATCTTTATTCGAGGGTCGCCCCAGCGGTCACTGTTATTGACATATACATCACGGCGACGCAAGCTATCCTGCAACTTGTCTAGAAAACAAAGAATATAGCCACGTGTCATCACTCGGTTTTGCTGATCAAACACCAGCCGTTGCCACGACTTACTGATGATCTCAAGAGGAGCATCATCTAAAAATTGCTTACGAGTTGGAACCAGTTCACTTAAGTAGTTGAGTGAGGCCATTGTGATTGTTCCTGCTGGCGCACAGTCAAAACAAATATTGTTCAACAATGATGCCAGAAACAGCTTAACCCGGCCGTATTGTTCCACCATTTCTTCATGAAAATGTCCTCCAGGAGGCCTCGCAATTTCGTTGACTGTTGCAATGGACTGTTTGAGTTGGTCTTTGGGAACACAGGCATAGATTGCTTCACGCAACTGATCATTGCTCATTTCATCGTTCAACACCAGCGCACATACCTGGGCTAATGTTAACGCCGATCTATCTAGGTCCTTCAAGGTGCGCAAACGCTTTTTCTTGCCAAGTAACACCTGGCCTTTCCCGCAATATCTGTGATAAGCAGATCGAGTACATCCAACGCATCGTCCAGAGCGATAATCTCGAACGCCTTCACAAAGGCGACCAAGATTCCAATCCTCTTTTCATCGGACATTCGAGAAATCTGCCATTGCGAAAGTATTCCTGCTTGTCGTGCTATGCTTTTAAAGCGTGCGGCCGGGATACTGGAGAAGTCGAGGTTTTGTAATCCATAAGCTCTTAAATTACTGTAGCGTTCAACAGTCTCAACAAAAGATGGTCCGCTAATATTGAAGGGTCCTTTGCGAAAACGATCAAATTGTGAATTGCGTTGATCTTGAGGAACCACTAGCAGTTCCTCAAGTGCCCTCTTCTGCTCCTGAGTGGGTAAGAAGGCCAGACGCTTCCATAGTTGATTTGACACTCGTTCACGGATTTCAATAATGAGTCTTTGCAAGATTGTTGCTCCTGGCAGGAGTACTCTGTTTTGAATAAGCCAAGCGGTACCCATGTCAAACATTAAACTGGGACGTTCATTGTTGATCCAGGATCAACTGTAGAGAAAACGGCTGAGCCGAAAACGCCAGGGTGGTGCATTAAAAGTGTGATAACCATAATGGCTCTGAATTTCAGATCGATGAGCGAGGCGAGTGGCTCGTCGATTCATGTAGGCACTGAGATTATCAAGGTTTGAAATGGAAAGTTGAGCTGCAATGAATTGCAAAACGTTACGCGGCACCTGTGTGGGATCGGACAGAAAGGTGCCTAAAAAACGAACGGTAGTCAGCTGCAAAGCATACCCCAGGCGATTGTAATCACCATGGCAGTTTTCTACGAGCGCACGATCCGTATCATCGAGATGGAAATAGCGGGACAATTGAGCATCATCCGGATCACCTTCATAGCGGCCATATTGACGACGCTTAAAAGTTGTTAGGAAATCTCTAGCCATGTTATTCCGACATGCGAAGGTACTGATACAATGTTTCGCGGCTGATCCCAAAATCACGCGCGATCTGTGTTTTCTGTTCGCCAGCTATTACTCGGGATTTTACGATGGCAATGTCAGCATCAGAGAGGGCACGTTTTCGGCCGCGATATGCACCGCGTTGTTGGGCCAGCGTAATGCCCTCCCTTTGGCGTTCACGGATCAAAGCTCGCTCGAATTCTGCAAAGGCTCCCATAACTGATAACAAGAGATTGGCCATTGGAGAATCCTCACCTGTGAACGTCAGGTTTTCTTTAACAAACTCGATCCGAATTCCACGCTGTGTCAATTCTTGAACTAAACGGCGCAGATCGTCAAGGTTTCGAGCTAGTCGGTCCATGCTATGCACGACCACTGTATCTCCTTCACGTATAAAAGAAAGAAGTAGGTCTAGCTGGGGGCGTTGAACATCTTTACCAGATGCTTTGTCGGTGAAGACTTTATCAACGTGAACGTTTTCGAGTTGTCGCTCCGTATTCTGATCAAGGGTGCTTACCCGGATATAGCCTATTCGATGCCCCTTCATGGTGCCTCCTGGTTAAAGTGTCAGGTTGAAGTCTATGACTCTAGGCAACATATGTCAAGAATTAAGAAAGACGACTCTATACTGACGTATATTATGATACTACCCTGACGTCAGCATAGGGTATACTCTACTCTGACAAATGAAGGAGTAATTAGATACAATGCCTGGAATGACCTATCATTTGTGAATTTATCGTTCATGCCGTGGTATCTGCAATCCTGCCTGACATAATTTTCTTGACCAAAACAGACAAGATGGAGCCAAAATCCTCCTCCAGTTCAAAGATTCAGGAATCCCAGCTATGCCACCTAATAACTGAGGCAAAGGTGTTCATGGATAAGCTCGAATTCCAGATTTCGCTTTCGGCGTTAGGGTTTTGGAGCCGACGATGTGTCTGAAAACAGTCGACATCTTGAGCCGGAATAATTTGATAGTCTCAAGATGTTTCATCTGGAAATCTTCACATCTTTGAGATTAGCTTTTCCCCCCAAGGCATCCAAATAAAAAGTGATTGGACCTCTTGCCACGTCAACTGTCAGAGATTTGTTACCATCATTACAGCGTGCCGCTAAAGCAAACCCGTGCAAATAATCGACTAGCAAATCCATTGCATCTTTCTTGTCGGGCTCAGGTAAGTTCAGCGGAGATAGAATTTCTTCGAACCTGGAGATAAATATTTTTGCAGGACTTACATCCGACATTGCGAGCATAGTCTCAAGAAGTCCTGCATAATCTTGCAGCAATCTCAAATAGCTAACGCTTAGACATAACAATTCATCTCGCCAAGATTTATGTCCATCAGGTTCATAAATCGACTCCATCAAATCCACAGTTACTGCCTCAAGGATCGCAGTTTTATTGGAGTAGTAGTAATAAATAGCCATCGGATCGACATCCAGCGTAGAAGCAATTTTCCTAATACTCGGAACCTTGCCACTTTGCTCTAACAATCTTACAGCTGACTCAACTATCGCCTCTGAAGAAAGTTTCCCACCCATTTTCAAAGGTCGCCCTCTTTTTTTATTCTTGACACTCATCATATCTCCGGTGTATTTAACCGACACTTTTTCTACACTGTAGAATAATATGTACGAGCAATAATGGCAAGATTTAATTGTCATTATTGCACAACGATAAGTAAAATGGATGATTTAGGAGTTAACATGGCAAATATTGTATTTATTGGCGTAAGTCTCGATGGTTACATAGCTGACAAGGATGGAGGACTTGAGTTTCTCCAATGTATTCCAAACCCTGAACACGATGAACTTGGCTTTCCTGAGTTCATGGCCAGCATAGATGCTCTACTTATGGGAAGAAACACTTATGAAACTATCCTTAGCTTTGGAGGGGAATGGCCATACTCAAAGCCAGTATTTGTTTTATCCAACTCACTCACATCCCTTCCAGAACATCTCAAAGGTAAAGGTGAGCTTATTATAAGCGGATCAGTTGAAGAAGTAACACAGCAACTCAATCAGCAAGGATTCACGAATCTCTACATTGATGGTGGAAAACTGATCCAGAGTTTCTTGAAGCTCGATATGATAGATGAACTCGTTATCTCAAAAATACCGATTTTGCTCGGAGGGGGAACCTCTCTATTTGGAGATCTTCAATCTCATCTCATGTTTGAGCATGTAAGTACGGAAGTGCTACTCAATGCAATTGTGCAATCGCATTATAAACGTATAAGGTAGAGAAAAGATTTAACCTGCCAACCATCAAGAGGAAGGTCAAGACTGGCCTTCTTCCTGAAAGGAGCTATCAGATAGAATGGGTTTGCCCCAAAATGGAGTAAATGCAAAGAAGAGATAACCAAAGATAATCTTCTCCAAAAAATTGTCATGGATAAGATCAATTCTCAAATTGCGTTTTTGTTGTTGTGATGTACAGGAAGAGTCTCTACTTTTGGTCTGATATTAAATACATAGACCTTCGATATGGCTATATCAGCCCTGAATCGTAACTCTCTTTTTGAGGCCTATTCTATCCATTAAATGCAGTACCGTACGCTACTTCACCAGCAGGCAAGATGTTTTCTTTATTAGCCAGTGATCGAATTAGAAAATACTCAGAAGGCACACCCGGTAATATCAGATTTTTATTTGCCTTAAAACCAAAACGACCGTAATATCCTGGCTCGCCAAGCAGCACAATGCCACCCGCACCTTGTTTTTTTTAACTCAGCAATACCGGCTTCAATCAACTGGCTGCCAATACCTTCCCTTTGACGACTTGGACTAACCGAAACAGGGCCCAACCCATACCAGTTAGCTGAAACTGCACCAATAGTCACTGGAGAAAAAGCAATATGCCCAACAATCCCCGCTTCAACTTCGGCAACCAATGATAAACTAAGGGTACCATTGTCTCGAAGCTTATTAATGATCATGTGCTCTGTGGGGCTCGCCTCCGGTTCATGATGAGGGTGATTTTCAAAAGCCTGGTAAGTTAATGCTTCAATTTTGTTATGATCTGAAATTATCTCGAATCTTATTTTCCTTTTTTAGTACAAACATCTGATACCCATACTGCCCCAGATATTTCTGATGTATTTCTAATTCGCTTTGAATATCCTCAAGCGCTTGAGATGTAAAATCTCTCTGCGGCAATTGTTTTACTTTGGTAGTAAGCGGGTTGAGATAATTGCCCCACGCCTGCTTACTCAATTCAAAGCTATCAATTATTTTATAGCCAGCGTTCTCAATCAATTGATACCTGCTGGCAACCGTTACCATATCTGGATAATTTTGTTGCCAAAACTTAAGCACCTCATTTTCTGGTGATTCAGTTAACCAAACCAAGTCACTAAATACTAAAAACCCTTCCTCTTTAATGAAAGGTTTCCAGTCTTCCAGTGCCTGTGGTACACCCATGATATAAGCACTCCCTTCTGACCAGATCACATCAAACTGATGTTCTGAAAAAGACATATCGGTCATACTTGCACAGACGGCAGTCACCTTACCCAATTGTGATTTCCGATCCAAACTCTCCCTCAAGCAAGCCAGGCTGTATTCGTCATTATCCAACGCTGTGACAGAAAATTGAGTTTGTTCAGCAAGTAAAATAGTCACTACACCCTTTCCACAACCTATATCGAGTAGTTCACCAGATTTAACAGGAATAGTGTTAATTGCCTGTAATGAATCAATTTCATCCCCTGGCCCTAATCGTTCTAATCCCTCAAAGATCAGCTCAAAGTCAGCCATATATTGCTCATGTTCATTCATATCTTTTGATAACCATTTAAGTCTCAATGCCTGTTTCTCGCTAAATCCTTGCTTCATTAGCCAGTTTAAGTGTGCTAAAGGGGCTTGTTTATCAATGGATTGATGCCATTCTCTCATAGAAGTCATACCCAGCATTGAGCAGAGCAGGTCTCTGGATTTTTGTTTTTGGGCTATCTCCTCATCCAGCACTTTAAGACGTTGAAGTAGCCTTTCCCTATCAATGCGTGCTTCCAAACATGCACGACATTCTTTTAGCGTCAATCCTCCTGCTTGGAGTTGCTGCAACAATTTTAATTGCTGAACATCTTGTTCAGAGTAATTTCGGTATCCATTCGCCTGTCGTTTCGACGAAATCAGCCCGAGCTTTTCGTAATAAAGAATCGTTGAGCGACTCAATCCGACTTTGTGTGCTAATGCAGAAATACGATACATAAATGCCTCTCCTTTGTGAACACATCATAAACTATGAAGTTGTAGACAGGTCAAGGTTGATTGTTACTAATGTGATATTTTTTCGGTATAGATTCAAGAGTTGGTACGCTGAGAAGACAGTACTGTCAACCTGGTTCTGAAGCTTGGAACTGGAGATTTCAACATGATATCAAAGATATAAAGTTAATATTCTTCCTATGGAGATAGAATCAGACACTTCATTGGAATTATTCAAAAATGGAGTAATTGAAAAGTAGAGCTTACCAAAGAGAAGGTTTCGATCTTCTCCTTAGCGTCGGCTTTCGTTCTATTGGGTTTCAAAACCCTTATAGTACTTTTTCGTCCATTTGAGGTTCAAAGACCGAAGACCCTTTGCCAGGAGGCTACCAGTGCTTCCGAGGGTTTTGTAGCCCTCTCAAGGCCGCTTTTACTGCTGATCGCATCGTTCCCATTCAGATCTAACCCTTGGAATCCGATCACCTTGATTTCAGTTTTAACGATATTTCATTCGAAGGAAATGAGATCCGTTTTGTCATTGAGTGGAAGGTGGATCAATTGCTGTTTTGTGAATTTTGGCAAAAGCTGTTTTTCTAGAGCGTACGTTGTCTAAGTTATCTTTTTGGACGCGTAGGTTGTTCACAGTGCGGTTTGTTGGTTTGTTTTGGAGTAAGACATAGGTGGGGTGGTATTTTTTAGATTGTTGAGCGCAGAGTAAATATGGGTCTTTTTGGTTTTTCTTGGAGAAGATAAGTAGGGGGTTGTTAGAAGCTGTTTTTCTAGAGAGCATGTTGTCCTTGCTATCTTTATGGGTGTCTAGGGCGCCTGTGGTGTAGCCTGGTGACTTAGTTTAAGGCGAAGCATAGGTGGATATGGTATTTTTAAGATCGTTAAGTATAGGGTGAATATGAGC
>NC_006140.1 GCF_000025945.1 Desulfotalea psychrophila LSv54
TTTAATATATCCATTCACATTCCTATAAGCTAACAAGTTATTATCCGATTACCACACCATATTATGCTAAATCTAAGCAATAAGTGTAACGAGCTTACTCGTACAACTTCATAATAGCTGATATGTTATTTAACTTTTTTCTAGCTTCTTTTTACTATGGAAAAAATTAAGCGGTAAGGTAAGTCAAAAAGTCAATGACTCAAAAAGGCATTAAGTCATTGACTTAATGCCTTTTTGGGGCAACTTGTTATTTTTGCCGAATTATATGACTGAAAGACAACACAAAACTGTTAATTTACTTTTTAATGAGAAGTTTATTAAATATTTCTTTATGTATACTTTCATTGTTGATGACCCTTGCCATTTCATCAGCAGCCCCAACAGAGAAAAATACTTTTGTTGTTTTTGAGTAATTATCAAGGCTCTCGACCCAAATATAATGTTCAAATTTATTATCCACAGTACCCTCGGGCGGATTATTAACTTTAAACTTTGGGTCGTCAACCCACCCTAAATAACGCATTGCAATTTTTAGATGTTGGTTTCCGAAGTTGTATATCACCTTGTCTTTAACAGCTTTGTTAAGACTTGTCATAGTAATATGTTCTTTAAAATTACTTAGCTCACCAACAATTTTATATATAGGTTTACCTTCATTGGTAGTTATTTTTCCTATTTCCCCTGCTGATATAGCATTCAAGATAATATTGAAAACGCCATTTTGATTCTTATCTATCTCAACATCACTATTAGATAAAATATTATCTCTACTATTGAAGCCATAAACTCTATTTTGTACTGGATTAAGTATCAACACTTCCCGCGGGTTAATATCCACCATTTCAGGTAAAAGCTTTGACCATATTTCCATAAATTCTTTGCTTCGTTCATTTGCTTTAATCTGAAGAAATCGATTAAAGTCAGCTGTTGACTGATTAGCGTGCTCATTTTTACTAGATGCACGATAATAAATAGCTCCCTTTTGTAACTTATACTCAGGGACATCAGCCTGCGGTATCAATATCTGATTATTTTTTTCAATAATCAGATAGTAAAACAACCTTGTACTAATCTTGAACTTTTGAAGATCAATGGACACCCCGACCTTTGCTATTTTTTCAAATTTTTGAGTGACATCATTAAGATCAATTTGTTCCAATATTTCTAACGTTTCACTTGGCAAGCCTACATCATCATTTTTACCTGTTGTCTTATCTTCCTTGATTCCTAATAATATCATTCCTCCATCTGCGTTAGAAAATGAAATAATATCTTTAGCAAAATTCAACAAAAAGTTTTCCAAAGACGATTTCGACTTAGTAAGTTTCAAATCAACCTTATAGTCAATATGCGAGTTTTCTTTCGGAAAATTACCATTATTTTTTAAGTCTGAAATAATATCTGTTACGTTAACTTTTAATTCTTGAAGGTTCATTTTCCCTACACTTTTATTAGACCAAAATTAATACATCAATTTAAATATTATGAAAAGTACCGCACGAATAATATCAAACAAAGTGGTAAATTACTGTAATTGTTATGACATTACCACAATTTTATACTAACTCCAAGCAATAAGTATACCCACTTATTCGTAACAACTTCACATAATATCTGATATGTTAAAGTTTAACTAAAGCCCATTTTTAAGCCCTAGAAATGTCTTGAAAACAGGCATATATTGGCAGGACACGCAAAAACTCATAGTTAGACCTTCCTTTTCATTTTTATTTGATTCAATTTTGGTTGATCCTAGTGATTGAAATAGGAAACTCACAGAGAACGCATTGTTGTTGTGTCTTAAAGGTCGATTCTAAAGGAAAAAACCAATGATAAATAGACTAATTAAAAAAACGTTAATCACAGGAATTTTGTTGGTAGCTGTCACCGCTGTTACAATTTATTTTGTTTACGATCCAGGAATTTTTAAAAAATGGCCGTGGTTTAGATATTCTCTTAGCTTATCTGTTCTTACGATTCTAAGCGCCTTCACATATATGGCGTGGTGCATGTTAGATGTCATAAGGTGGGATAATCTATTCCACAGGGGCAGTCTTGGTAGTGATTTTTCTGCTGTTGGTTATGGGGGGGTGATAGCACCAATACTGGTACTTCTTCTTTACCCTAGCCTTAGTTCACTTGGAGTCCATAGCGATGGAAGTGTTCGTACCGTAGGTTTTGTCATGGCATTTACACATGGCATTGGTTTTGGATATATACAAACACAAATAAACAATACTATAACTGAAATCTACAAAGCTAGATCCGAAGAGGAAACGTTGTGACTAATGTAGTGCCAAATAAGCTGTCACAAAGGCCAATATAACCGTAAGCAACTGGAATCCCATGGATATTCGGCTCTTAGTCTTTTGTGAATTAAATTCGTCAATAGTATTTATTGCCTTACCACTTACTTTAATTGTTGTTTCATATTTTTGTATGTCTTTACAGTCTTTCAGTGATTCTAAATAAAAATCCATTTTTTTCTTTTGCAATTTGCTACCTGTACTACCTAAACGATGTGAACGGTAAAACTTTTGTAGTATGTAATCGCATTCTATTTTTTGTTTACCATTATTAACCTGTTGCCTAACTAAAAATTGAAGAAGCTGATTTCTTTCGCTCGCCGATGCTTCTTTATTTAAATGCAGATATGCGAACTTTGTGCATAAAATCCCATATATTTTATTAAACCAATAAGGATATCTTGTGAAATACAGGAGGTAGATTTTAAATAGACTTTTTGTTTCTTTTGGTTTGAAAAAAAAATTTGGTTCAAAATAATAAGTTGTATACAAATAGTATTGTGAAAGATTCTCAACAGTGATGTTGAAATCATCTGTCCAGCTAGTTCCGTCGAAACTTCGACATGAAAAATTATTTGCATCAAATTTGTCGACAACATAAGATCCACCGCCCTTCTTGTGGTTTAGGATTGTGCTAAAGCGACTATAGGGACTTGTTCTACGTATACCTGATGTACAGTGGGCTTTTTTAACTAAACGTACTGCTATTGCTTTATGCATTGTTTGATAAATTTTCAAAATCAGCTCTATCCCTCGTTTATCGATTGCAGTTTTGCTAACTCTTCGATTCTCTCATTACCCGTACAAAAAAGATTTAACTTCGTCGCCTAACACTTTTCGAGCTTTGGACTAAACTACTTTGGTTCATTAAGTTTTTTGACGTCTTTTTTATCGTTGATGAAAATAGCATTCCTTTTCAATTCAGGAAATATTTGAGGAATCATTTTTAATATTCTTTCCTGATCCTGGGCTTTCCTTGATATCTCCTCACACACTTTTTGTTCAAGTAACTGTTTGTCTATTATCATAGATATTGCTGAATGGCTCTCACCCATATGTTGCACCATTTCCATATCTTTTAATAATTTATTGGCTCGATTTTTTAGTACGTTAGTGTAAGTGTCTATTTTACCTTTATATATGGATTCTGTGAATAATTTATCATCAAAAATAAGCCTTCCGTTTTCATCTTTCCTGAACCCTGATGCTTTGTGATTTCGTTTAGTTGCTAAATCGTTAAGGTGCAATGTTATTTCTTTTTTGATATTTTCTGAAGTCGTTGATAAGTTATAAATATCTAACATCAACTTAATTGGGAAAGGTAACTCTTCTGCCGTAAATATCTCACCAGTACCTTTTTGTTCTACTATTTCGTTTTTACTCACTTAGGATTCCTTTAAATATATTATCTTTTTATTAAAATTTTATACCTTTTGTTTTTAAAAGCCATTTTTCAAAAGTATTAACACTTGAATCAAGTATATTTTTCCTATAATATAATTTTGCTTGAACCTCAAAAATAACGGTTTTATAATATTCATCTATTGTTTTTAATGATGATATTTTTCTTAAAATAGTCGACTTAATTCCATCATGACAATTATCAAGAAACTGTTTTGTAAATTTTTCTATGTTTTTATCTAAATATTTTTCAAATTGCGAATTACAATATAAACTATATTCTTCATCTAATATTTTTTCTTTATCTTTTCTTTTTTGGTAAGCTTTTATTTCTTCTATAGATTTTTTGTCTTTTTCATCTTTCTCTTTTTCTCTAGTTTCTTTTTTCTTTTTATAAGGGCTTTTTTTTGCCCAGTCACCAGTTATAGCTGATGAAATAAAGGCAGCTATCGTATCAACTTTTCCTTTTTCATCTTCACTTAAAGTATATTCTATATTTCTCACTACACGGGATTCATCTAATATACCAGACTTATCCATAGATAATATTTTTTTAGGAGAAATGCCATAACCTATTAAATCTCTATAATGTTCAGGGCTTACAGAATTAAACTTCATTTTTAAAATAGCTTGTGCATCTTTATCAATAATAATGAGATCTAAAAAATGTGTTTTCCTTCCTAATTTCCTTGTTTTATAACTAAAATACATTTCTGTTTTAAGTGGTATTTCTACCATTGCTTTTTCAATAACATACTTAATAAAATCAGTAGGTTGCTTATATTTACTAGTTAAACCCATTAAAACCTTGAGTTCATCTATAACTAATGTTTTCTTTCCTAAGAAAGAATACAGCCGAATAATCTCGTAAAATCTCCATACATTACCACCTACCACCTCATTTCTCATCCCTATTGGATAAGCGATATATGACTTTAAACTTGCACTTAATAGATACTTTTTCATGATAGGCGAGAAACGGACATCAACAGTACCTTTTCCCTTGTTGTAATCCGCTTGGCAAAGAAAAGATGATTGGCTAACAATAATAGCCCCCTCTTCTGAAGTAGTCGTCAACTGGAAACCCTTAGTAATCAAGCCTGCGGTTATTTCTTGAATAGCTTTATATGCCCCGTCTGGTTTTATTTTATAGTATTCAGCAAGTTGAGAAATTGAAAAACGAAGACTATCAAAATCTTCAGCATTTCCATCTGATACAGCAATCATTAAATCAATAAATTTTCCTTCCCTTTCAGTAAAACAATAATTTTTGCTTAGCATTTTCGTGCTTTTTCTTACAAGGGTATGCGGATTATATACTTCCGGTAAATGAACCATTTTCAAAAAAACCATATTAAATTTAAAAGAATATATAACTGTATTTTCGAGACATTAATACATTAAGTATAACCTAACTCAGAATTTGTCAAACAAAAAGAGCAATAAAAACTCGGAGTTAATTTAGGACAAGCAAAAACTCGGAGTTAAAAACATCATAATGAAATAAAAAAGGTACTAATACAGAGACATACTTCCAAAAATAATCTGAAAAAACAAGGACAAGCAAAAACTCGGAGTTAATAAAGTATTATTAAGCTTAAACTGTCGTATTTAAATAATAAATTAAAAATAATTCTAAACATCAAAAAACAACAAGCAAAAACTCGGAGTTAACAAGCAAAAACTCGGAGTTAGTTTTTTATTTTTTGCTCTTTTTTATAAAAAAAAGCGTCATAATAGGCAGTTAGCCCACAAACAAGCAAAACCTCGGAGTTAACAAGCAAAAACTCGGAGTTAGTACTCCTAAGTCCTCTAATTTAAAGTATTTTTGAAGTCCCTATATATGTTATGGTTTTATATAAGTAACCAACAACAAGAAAAACAAAAAATTAACAACTTTTCAAAAAAAAAGAACAACACCAAATTTCTGAAAAAACAAACTCTTTCAAAAACGCAACTGGAAAAGATGGTGAATAGACCTAAAAAAGCTCAAGAACAAACCATAGCTAAACGATCACAAAAAAAACATACATAAGTACAAGTCCCCTATATTTTGCTCTGTAGGAGGGTTTTTTGAGCTTTTTAAGGATTTGCAAGAAAGTCTTTTTTGAAAAACCAGAAAAAGCGCTGACAAAAAGAAAAAACAGGGCGTTTAAAAGGGCAGGATTCACTCGTAGTGAAGTGATTAAACGAAAAAGGTACAATGACACCCCTTATAGCTTTTCTTTTCTTAAAAAGTAAATAAGGAGTGTTTTTTAAGAAAATCTTTATTTTTTACTAGTTTCTCCCTCAGTAAGTGTAATACACACAAAATCATTTTCTTGATGTAAAGGAAATTTAGTACTTGAACTAATAACTATATTTTTATGTTCCAAAAATCTTTTTATTGAAGCACTAGCACCATTTTCTTTAATATTAATTTTATATGCACCTGCTTTTTTTTCTGCAACAAAATTAAACCCTATTGAGGTTTTATCTTCTGAAATACCGTATATAATATATATTGACTCATTTATATTATATTCTTCTAATGCTTTTTTATTAAAATTTATACCTCCATTTTTAGAAATTGTAACAGTTGGGTTTGCATTACGTTTAGCACCTCTTTTAATTTGTTCTTCAAACCATTCAAATTCCATCTTATTTTCCTTTTTTAAAAAAAGTTGAATTCATTATATCTATGCTAGATGACAAATATTATTATATAATGACAATATATAATAATATTTTCAAGAGGTTTTTAACTATAGAGAAAGAGAAGGTAAAAGATTTTAAAAGAAAGACCAAGTTTCTTTGCTCTAAAATGTTTACATAAAGTTTACATGTTTACACTTGTCTACACCCGTATTTACTGGGTTCTTTGTTTACATAAAAAAAGGTGATTCTGCACCTCTTTTTCTCTGCATATCCGAAACCTGTAAAATTTACAAAAAAGAGCAACGTAAAAGAAAAAATACAGACCTAAAAGGTTCATAACCAACCTTTTAGCTAAGCGGTTATAAAAAAAGATACATGGTTACCCGTTTTATATGTTTCGCTCTGTAGGAAGGATTTTTGAGCTTTTTAAGAATTTGTGAGGGATTCTTTTTTCTGAAGTTCTTGAAAAACAGCCGACAAAAAAGGGAATAAATAATTTTTATTTCCTTTTTTGTAAAAAATCATTGTAATCATTGAATTTAGCATAGATATAGCTTTTATCATCAACAACTAAATTTTTTAAGTTGTCCTTAAAAAATTTAGTTGTTTTTTTTCCTGTTTTATCATTATCAAGCAAAGTATAAATGCTTTTTATATTAGTTTCTAGGCATATACAAAAAATTTTTTCAATAGTCTTTTTAGCCATAGATACAGAACACATAATAATAACAGAGTTAACATATTCTAATACACTTTCTTTTTTATCAGTTAAAAAACTTAAAAAATCGATAAATCACTCAAAGATCAATATATTTTTACTTTTTTTATTAAAAGTAAATGTTGCTATATCTTTACAAATTAAATTTGATTTAAAATTTAAATTTCTTATTTCGTATCATTTTTTATCGTTTTCAAAAGCAATTGCTTTAAATTTTCAATATTGGTTTGTATAAGTAATTTCTTTGCAGAATTTTTTAACAATAGAAATATTAAGTTTCCTTGATTCTAAATAGTCAATTATTGATTTTGTTTTTATCGGTCATATAGCTTCTATGCTATAATTTTTTTTTACTTTTGATTCTACTTTTTTTGTTGTTGGAACAGGGGGTAAAATAGTTTGTTGACCTCAGATATTTTCTAAAAAGTTTAAGGCTTGCGATACAGAGCATTTTTGAAATCCGATAATAAAATCTAGTGTGTTTCCTCCTTCCCCAGTACCGTGGTCAAACCATGCATTTTTTAAAGGGCTATAATCAAAAGAAGGAGTCTTTTCTTCTCTAAAAGGACTAAAATATTTTATTGAATTTTGACTATTTAAATATTTTTGTGGTGCATAACCTAATTTATTTAAAACTAAATCAAGTTTTATGTTTTTTGCTTGTTCACATTTCATATAAAATTATATTAATTGTATTAATAATAATATAATAATTTTTTCAAAATCAGGAAATTTATTTATTATAAATTTTCCAGTAGCCTTAAAAGGCTAAAATGTGTACAATTATTGCTGTTTTTTCTTTTTGTTAGCAGATTTTTAATTTTATTTAACAGGAGTGATTTAAATGCGATTCAATACCTTGATGGTATGTTTTTTTAGTTCCGTGTGCTTTTTTTTGGTTTTACCGTTCAATGCTTCAGCTGAAGATTTGTTGAATATAAGGCAATATACAAACAAAAATAAACCTGAAACATTAGGAGAGTTTACAATAGAAAAAGAAAAAGAGACTAACTTAGCATATATTACGTCAGCCACTAATAAGGCTTCTTTTTTACTTTTTGAAAAAGAAATTAAAAGACCATTTGAAATAAAATTTCAAAAATATAGTTTAGAAAATTTTGCAATAAATATTATTTCAGAAAAAAAAGAAATAAAAATTTCTTATAATCAATGGCTATATGTAAATAAAAAAAGAGTGGAAGATTGTTCCTTAAGAATAGCTAGATGGAATACTTTGAGAATAAAGGTTAAGGAAGATAAACTTGTATTTTATATTAATGGAGAAAAATCTTACACTTTGCCAAGTGTTGATAATAATATAGTTGAAGAAATTTTATTTAAATTTGGTGACACCACTAAAATTTCAAAACTGGAAATCAAAAAATAACTTTTCTTTTAAGTTTTAACTGAAAGCAAAGTTTATTAATAATAAAAGTAAGTAATTTTAATTTACTTTTCTTCAAAGTCAAGAACCGATTTTTTTAATTCTAAAGAATTAAAAAAATAACGGATTCTGGACTTTTTAAAAATTAAATTTTCAATAACTTACTTTATTATTTAAATTTTTTAAAATGGACATTTGTAAAATAGTTGAAGAGAAATTAAAGGATTATCCACTATATTCTCAAGATTGAAATAAAAACCCTTTAGTTTGTGCTAAATTGTTTTGATTAGGTACAGGAGCAACCTGGTATATTACAGAATATTCTCCTAAAGAAAAAATAGCTTTCTGATATACTGAATGATTAACGGAAAATGGTGATGAATGGGGATATATTAGTTTGGCAGAACTTGCGAGTATAATGTTTTGACCTATCCCAAGAATAGAGGTTGATTTGTTTTTCAAAGTAAAAGGTTTTTCAGAAATTGTAAAAAGGGAATAAGCCCCTTTTTTTCAGTTCATTTTTACGGGCACGGTTAATTTTGGAGCTATGCTGAAAGAGTGCTATTATAGTAGAAGCAAGATTGAAAGTTTTACGAAAACATTCATCTTGTAAGGGGGGATTCCCCCCCCTTACCCCCCTTTTAAAAACCATAAAAAATAAGCCTAATGTCTAGAAAAAAATATTTACAAGAATATCAAAAAGAGTATCGAAAAGAAAAAAAACAAGTAACTTTAACACTTACTTTAACAGAGTATAATTATTTTAAAACAATAGCAGATAAAGAAGATATAAAAGTTACAAGTTTAATTAAAGCTATGGCTTTATCTCAACTTGGTAAAACTTTTTATTTCCCTAAGGAAATCCTAAAAAGGATAGATGAATTTATTTTTATAATTAGAAATATTGCTAATAATCTAAATCAAATAGCAAGGCATTCAAATATTATAAAAAATGTTATTAACGAAAACAGTGTACTCTCATTAATAAAAAATCTTGAGACAGAAGTTAAAAGATTCATAAAAAGTAAAATATGATTATAAAATCCTTATCAAGAAAAAAACCGACTTTTGGGCAGTTGTCTGATTATATTTATAATGAGGCAGATAAAGAATATATTTATACATATAATATGTACTCTGATAAAAATAAATTAAAAGATATAAAAAAAGAATTTAAAGAAAATTATAGTTTTTTAAAAAAACAAAAAAATTCTAATGCCTTGTACCATGAGATGTTATCTATAAAAAAATCTAATATAGAGATTGATTTACAAAAAAAAGCCTTATATGACATTGTTAACGAGTATATAAAAGTAAGGTCGCCAAATTGTTTAGTCTATGGTGGTCTGCATGAGGCAGAAAATAACCTACATTATCATGTGATTATTAGTTCAAATCAAATTGAAAAAGAAAAGAATAATTATTTATCAAAAAAAGAATTTTCTGAAATTAAAAAAGGGTTAGAAATGTATGTTCTAAACAAATACCCAGAGTTAAAACAAGAAATAATTATAAATAAAGAGAAAAAGAAAAACACTATATCGGACAAAGAATATCAATTAGGAAAAAGAACAGGTAGGCAAACTAAAAGCGAAAATTTAAAAGAAAGATTAAATAATATTTTCAATAATGCTAAAACAAAAAAAGAATTTTTTGACGCTCTCTATTGGGAGAAAATAGAAATTCAACTAAAAGGTAAAACAATAAAATTTATTGATGAAAAAACGGGGCTGACTCGTCGTCTAAAAAGACTAGGGCTAGAAGAAGAATTTTATAAATTAAGTGATAGTTTAGAACAGCAAGAAGCAAAGTACCAGGAGGGGAAGCAAACCCACGAGCAACAGCAAGCTCACGAGCAACAGCAAGCTCACGAGCAACAAGAACAAACTAAAAATACTGAGTCAGCTGAAGAACTGAAGAAAAACAAAGAAATAAAAGAAAAGAATTTCTAAAAGAAATGTTAAAAGATAAAAATCACACTAATACAAAAGATTACGAAAAAGGTAAATAAAATGGGTTTTTTAAGTTTTTTAGATTCGTTTATGAGTTTAATTTCTATCTTAGACAACAAGAACGACGTTTCAGATGATAAAGAAGATACAAATAAGTCTGAAACTAAGCCCGTTAATGAATCAAAAAAAAATGAACTTATAGCAGAAAGGAAAAGCGAATTTTCTAAAGTAGAAAAAAAAGAAAAAGAAAAAGATAAATCAAGGCAAAGATAAAAGGGGTTATTATGATAGATTTTTTAGGGCTTTTTGATGGATTTATGAGTTTTTTTTCTCTCACGAAAGATAGTTCAACCAAAATAGATAATGGCAATAATAGATGTGGAAATTGTAAAAAAAACAATTATAAAAAACCCACTTATGAAGCTAAGACAATTGATAAAAAACAAAAAAATGATCTTCTTGAAAAACAAAAAAATGCACGTATCAAAAGAGAGATGGATATAGTTAAAAGAAAAGCGGATTTTTACTCTACAAAACAGCCTAATATGACTATAAAAGATAATGTAGTTACATATGATTTTAAAAACTGAGTTTAACAATTATGTCAAAATTAATAGCGGATACACTAAAAACATTTTTTAATGTTGGGAAATTTATAGCTAAAGGCTATGTATTAAAAAAAGAAGAGGGCGCAAGGTTTGCAAAAAATAGTGAACAAAATGAAATAATAAATAGCTCAAATAGAGGGTTATTAATTAATGGGATTAATAAAAGATTATCAGAAAAAGAGTCATTTAAGCATATTGCAATTATTGCAAAATCGGGAATAGGTAAAACAACAGGATATATTTATCCTAATATTTTTGATAAAGCAGATTCTAATTGCTCAATGCTTATAACTGACCCAAGTAGTGAAATTTATGAAACTACATCACAACATTTAAAAAATAGAGGTTTTAAAATTGTTAGGTTAAACCCTAGTAATATTAATCAGTCGTCAAGATTTAATCCATTTCATGGATTAGGTGCGGAAGATATTATTGAAATTGAACAAATTTGTACATCAATAATTAAGTCTAAATATGGAAATGATAAAGAGCAAGTGTGGAATGATGGGGCGATTTCTTTGCTTGAACTGTTTGCTAAATGTTTAGCTTATACACAACCTGAATACTTAAATCTGCCTAATCTTAATTATTTAATTCAAATGTTCGGAGAAAGTGGGGAAAATTTAGATGATTGGGTTATTGAACACTCTATAAACCCCTATGACGAACAGGACAGGTCTATTCTTGATTTTTGGATAGGTCTTAGGTCTAATAATGCTAATATGTTAACTAGTTACGCAACTATCGTTAAAACAGCGTTAAAACAGTTAAATAATCGGAAGATTCAAAGACTATTATCAAATAATGATATTGATTTAGAAGATTTTAGAAAACAAAAAACAGCAATTTTTTTAAGTTTTCCAGATAATCAGCAAGACTATTATCAGTTTTTAGTTGATATTTTTTATGCTAGGTTTTTTTCTGTTATGATGAGCAAAAAACCCACGCCGAGAGATTTAAACGTGTATTGTTTTTTAGATGAGTTTGGTAATGCTTACGTGGATAATTTCCCTACAATAGTAACTACTATTAGAAAATACAGAGTTTCTCTGTCTGTTGTACTTCAAGGAATAAGCCAACTTAATAAAAAATATGGAGATATGGCGAAAAGCGGAATTTCAAGTTTTATAATTTATGCAGGTGGTGACTATGAAACTTTGAATGAACAAAGCCAGTTAATAGGGAAAAAAAGAATAATACAAAGAAATAAATTTGAAGACCATGTGACAAGTTATCAAGATATTGATTTATTGCCTCCTGCAGAATTAAGAACAATGAAAGATAATCAAGCTTTATTTTTGTCTAGTAATAAATACCCTTTTATATTTGAATTTCAACCCTTTTATAAAAACAGAAAATTTTTAACTCTTTCTAAAAAAGGGGAGTATATACCATTAGAAAAACAAAAAGATATGTGTTGGAATCAATTGTTTTTGAAAAAAAATAATAAAAATAAATGAAAAGAAAAAATAAATGAAAAATCAATAGGAACTTAATATGGCTTTAAATGTTTTTGATTCTGTTTTGTTGTCCTTTGTATATGCTTTAATAACTTGGGTCTGTTTTTATTCTATTAAAAAATTACACTGGTTATTAAAAATAGTTCCTATAATATTTCTAACAAGTGTAATTGGTCATTCTCCAAGTTTTGGCGCTAGGATAATGATAATATCTTTTTTGATTATGGTAGCAAGAGAACTATATATAAAAAATAATTGTTATTTTTTATATGAAATATTTAGTAACGCAACTGATTTTTTAAAAAATAAAAAAAATAAGAGAAAAGAAGAAGAGAATTTTAATTCTGAAAGAAAATCAAACAATGAAAACATTAAAGAAGAGTTAAGCCAAGCAAAAGAAAGATTGAAAAAAGTTAGGGAAGAAGCAGACCACCAAAAAGCAAACCACCAAAAAGCAGCCAGTAAACCCCCAAGAGAAAGATTAAATATTTTTTCAGAACCATTAACTCATGCAGAGTTAAAAAAAGCTTATCGTCTAGCTTCATTAAAATGCCACCCTGACCATGTGGAACATCTCTCGGAAACCTTAAAAGAAACGGCTAATGAGGAATTTAAAAAACTTAATGAAGCTTATAATAAACTTAAAAAAGTAGCCCAGTAAGTCTGTGACTTAAAAAACTTTTAAGTCAAAAAGCTATTAAGTCAAAAAATTTTTGACTTTTTAACTCAATGCCCTATAATATATTTTATAATTTAACATATAAAAGGTTTATTATGAGAACTTTATTTTGGACGTTTAAAGGTGGTCAAGGCAAGACAACCCTTGCTGTTTCCTATGCTCTTTATTCAGACAGTTATTTTATAACTAACGATACAGAGAGTGGAACTTTAGATATTTACGGGGGCTTGTTTAGTAGTGATAAAATGGAGAGCTTAGGAAGAGGGGAAGACCTGGTTTTAAGAGAGAGAAATGAAGTTTATGACTTGGGGGGGTGGTCTGATAGTTTGGCTGAAAAAGTAGCTAGTAACTGTGAGATTTGTGTTATCCCTGTTTCTTTTAATAGTATTAGTGAAATAACACCCTCCATTAAGGCTATAAATTCATTGTCTATCTATAACAAAAGTATTGTTTTAGTGATAAATAATACAGACAAAAAAGAAGCTGTAGAAGCTAAAAAATACTTTGAAAAAGAATACCCTAAAATAAAAGTATTTATAGTAAATAAATCTAAATATATACATAGACTAGCAAATGAAAATAAAACGGTTTTTGAAATAGCAGAACAAAACGGGCTTACTAGATATAATACTAAGCAACTAAGAAACCAACTTACAACCTTATTTGATTATATAAAAAACTATGACAACTAAAAAAAGTACTTTTGACAAACTGGCAAACAAAAGCAAAACTATAGCAAATAGTAATCCAGTAGATATACAAAAAAGTGAATTAATAGAAAGTGTCGTTAAAAGAGAGAAGAAAAACAAACAAGTACAATTTTATTTAACAGAAACAGAATATAATAAATTGATTAACACTATGAAACCTATGGAAAAATTAAGCGATAAAGTAAGGCAAATAGTAATTAAGTCTTTGACTTAATGCCTTGTATAATTAACGTCAAGTTAACCGGCTGATTTCGTCACTCACCGCTTTTATGTATTTATTGCTTGAGGTCACAAAATCTTCTAGTCCTTTTTTTAGAATCAAAGAGTTAGCCGGTGTGTTTTCAGAATTTCTATATAAAGTTTCAAATTTGAAATTTTCTTCCAGTAGAAATTTAACCTTTTCAGAGAAATCTTTATCTGAAATATGTTTTGCATAAATTGAAGATAAAGATTTTATTTTACTTTGAATTATAAAAAATTCCTGCCCTAAATTTTGCGAAGCTATATATTTGTCAATTTGCTCGCCAGATATTTTTTCTTCAATCATGGTGTATATATTAGAATATTTCACGTATATTCTTAAATTCATTTCTATTAGTTGACAGTGCAATTCTTCAAGTTTAAGTATTTTTCGTTCTTTATTGCTAGCGATTTCGGCTAATTTGTTTTTGTGATCTTCGAGATCTTGTGATAACGATAATTTATGATTTTCAATATCTTTGACAAGAAACTGACCGAGAACTTTCTTGGCTAAAAAAACTGCTATTGTAATTAATGTAGCAGATCCACTGACTGATAATAGAACAATG